>JAIMBJ010000053.1 GCA_023511455.1 Bacillota bacterium | reverse complement strand
GCCGAAGTCGAACAGTGTTACCTCCTCATCTCCGTCCAGGTCGGCATCGGGGTTCCAGTTGCTGTCGCCTGGCTGCGTGCCAAACGCCGCCACCAGCGCACCGAAGTCAAACAGCGTCACCTCGTTGTCTCCGTCGACGTCACCGTTCGGCAGGATAACATCGACGCCCTCGACGTCCGCATTGACCACCTGAATGCCTCGGGCAACCACCCGCAGCCAGTGACTGGCCTTGAAGGCGATGTCGTAGTTGCCCGGAGTCACATCGGGAATCACATAGTTGCCTGCATCGTCCAGTATCAGGATATCCGTGCGGATGGGGTCGGTGCTACCTGCGGCACGTAATTGCGCCTGCACAGGCACAGTGGACGACATGCCACCAAAGTCACCCAGGGTCACTCTTCCGCGTACGCGGTATCCGAGCGGTTTGAGCACCACGTTGTCGATATCCATGAACGTGGTGGCAACAGGCCAGTAGATACCCACTCGCGTCCAGATGGTCACTCTGGTACCGGTGGGTACAATGGTGGTTTCGAAGTGCCGCCAGGGCTTATCGCCGGTGGCGTCTTCTACTACAACCCAGACGATGCTGGCGCTATTAGGGTCGGTGCCGCCAGTCAGGTCGTAGCCAATCCGGCGTTCCTGCCCAGCTCCAGGGTCTGTTGTTCCTGCCACCAGGTAGTCAAAAGAGAGGACATGAGGCACCCCCGGAATAGTGCCATTGACGACCTGGTAAACACCCCCACGGAATGACTGTCCTGCGATCTGTCCGCTGATGATGCGCTGGGCATTGCCGGGAACCCCACCCACCTGCCAGAAGTGGGTGCTGCCGGGGTAAATAGGGTTCACAGTGCCGGCATCCCACCACGACCAGCCGTTGGCGACCTTTTCGTTGCCCATCGGCGTGTAAAACCCGCCTTCGAAGTCGCCGTTGACTACCAGGTTCTGCCCAAATACGGGCAAGGCTACTACGCCAATCAGTAGCATCAGCAGCCCAAAGCGCTTCATAGGTCTTTCCCTCCTTCCCGAGAATGCTCACGGTGCACAGTGAAAACGCCGTGGCGCCACTACTGGTCGCCGATTTGCCCGAAGTTGCTCACCAGCACGCCGAAGTCGAAAAGTGTCACCTCCTCATCGCCGTCCAGGTCTGCCTCTGGATTCCAGTTGCTATCGCCGGGCACGCTACCAAACGCAGCGACCAGTTCCCCGAAGTCAAACAGCGTTACTTCATCGTCGCCGTCGACGTCGCCGTTACGCAAGGTGGCATTCGCGGTGCCGCCGGGTATGGTTACCCCTCGTACAATCGTAGTCAACCAGTGAGAAGCCTTCAGCGCGATGTCGTAAGTGCCTGCCGCCACATTCAGGGATGCAATCTCATACGCGCCATCAGAAGCCAGCGGCACAGTGACCACATCCTTGACATCGCTGTGGTCGGCCGGGTTCAACACCTGTACCGTCACGCTTTGCCGGGTGTAGTCGCCACCGTAGTCTCCCAGCGTCACCACGCCGCTCAGCGCGACTCCCTCGCGTTCCAGCACAATGTTGTCCACATTGGCGTATACCCCCAGCGGCGTGACGGAACCCACCTTGAATCCCACACGGTACTCGCCTGCAGTGGCGATGTCAAAGGTGACGGTGAATTGCCTTCAGTCCATGAAATTGCCCTGCGTAATGGGCGGCTTGCTCCAGCCGGGAGCACCGGGCTGGCTGTCACTCAATCCGTTCTCCTTCTTCAGAATACCCCATTCTACCCATGTGGCTCCTCCCGGATTGCCGTCCAGCGGTCGCAAACCTCCCATGCGCAGCCAGAAGGACAGCCGATATCTGCCGGGGTTCAGGAAAATCGTGGGAGACGCCGCCTTGTGCGAGTCATAAATTGCCCAGGAGTGGAACGAGCGTCCCTGATAGGCGTACGGTTGCAGGCTGATAACGTCCCACCCTGAAGTAAGCCCCCAGCCATCGTTTCCGTAAATCCAGTCAGCGGGTAATGTTGCCTGAAACGGAACGTTGAGGTCCAGGGGGCTTTCTCCTGTGTTCTGCTCCCAGTCTACGGTTTGCGTTGCTCCCTCGAAATCTTCCGTGTAAATGGGCGCGGCTTGCAGGGGAACAAGCAGAACCAGCAGAGCTGCGACGCAAACATAGAGGCTTACGCGAAACATGGTTCACCCTCCTTCTCTCCATACAGACTTTTTATCTCACATCCCGCTGTGTC
Source organism: Bacillota bacterium (assembly GCA_023511455.1). NCBI lineage: Bacteria > Bacillati > Bacillota > Bacillota bacterium. Next base: position 14,084 of record JAIMBJ010000053.1, on the reverse strand, counting down.
TCAGAAGCGGGAGACTGCCTCTGGTGTGAAGTCCTTACCCGTGCGAAAAAAACTCACAAATCCTCTGGCATTGTTATCCACGCAGTTAACCTGCGCAATCGTTTACATTTGTATTTTACGCTTCCCAATATTGTTTGTCAATACTCTCCATCACCAGCAATGGTAAATTCGAAATCCGGAGGCTGCAGGAGTCCTCTGTCTGCACAGGGAAAGGTAGAGTACAACCTTTTGTAAGTGTGAGGGGAAAAGATGGCAAAACGGATTCCGATTGCGGTTCAACTGTACTCCGTTCGCGACGATTGCGCCAGGGACCTGCCCGGCACTCTGTCCGCCATCGCCAGGATGGGCTATGAGGGCGTGGAGTTTGCCGGCTACCATGGCTACAGCGCCAAAGACCTGCGCAAAATGCTGGATGACAACGGGCTGAAGTGCTGCGGCACACACATCGGCATCAATACCCTGCTGGGTGATGAACTGCCACGCACCATCGAGTTCAACCAGATTCTGGGCAACAAGTTCCTGATTGTGCCCGGATTGCCGGGCGAATACACCAGCTCCCGCAAGGCGTGGCTGGACACCGCCAGGCTGTTCAACGAGATTGCGGCGAAGGTGAAGCCATACAAGATGCGTGTGGGCTATCACAACCACACCATCGAGTTCAAGCCGTTGGACGGGGAGCTGCCGTGGGACACCTTCTTCGGCAACACGGTGAAAGATGTGGTGATGCAGTTCGACACGGGCAACGCCATGCACGCCGGAGCGAAGGCGGCGGATTTCCTGCGCAAGTACCCCGGTCGCGCCGCAACGGTTCACCTGAAAGAGTTCTCCAAAAGCAACCCGAATGCCGTGCTGGGTGAGGGCGACATTAACTGGAAGGAGATTTTCGAACTGTGTGAGACCATCGGCAAGACCGAGTGGTACATCGTGGAGCAGGAGACTTACGCTCATCCGCCGCTGAAGACGATTGAGCTGTGCCTGCAGAATCTGAAGAAGATGGGCAAGTAGTTGTGCGGCTTTGCGGCGCACCCGAACCCGGTTATCCCAAAACCAGGGACTGCGCTGCAATGGGATGTCCATAGCAAAACACAGCCCCCACCGCGAAGGTGGGGGCTTGTGGTGGTTCGTGACTCCTAGTCCTCGTCTAGACCGCCGCTCAACTCCACGCCGGCAACCCGCAACTGAGTGATGGCACGCTCCAGCGCCATGCGCGCGCGATCGTGGTCTACGGTCGGGTCCTGAAGCATCTGTCTGGCACGAATCAAAGCCTCCCTTGCCCGCTGGATATCGATATCCTGTGGACGTTCGGCGGCGTCCGCCAGCACCAGCACCCGATTGTTGGCGACCTCCATAAATCCGCCTGAAACCGCCACGTTCTCCTCGGTATCGTCAGGGTATCGAATGCGCAGGATACCCACGTTCAACTCGGTGACCAGCGGCGCATGGTTCGCCAGCACGCCCAGGTACCCTTCTGCTCCGGGCGCGATGATGCTGACCACCTCTTCGGACAGCAGCGCGCGGTCCGGAGTGACAATTTCCAGATGGAAGGTCTTCGCCATCGTGTGCCTCCACTATGCCTGAGCCAGCAGACGCTGCGCCTTCTCGATGGCATCCTCGATGGTGCCCACCATGTAGAACGCCTGCTCGGGCAGGTCGTCGTGCTTGCCTTCCACAATCTCCTTGAAGGAGCGCACCGTGTCGGCGATGGAAACGTACTTGCCAGGGTTGCCCGTGAACTGTTCCGCCACGAAGAACGGCTGCGACAGGAAGCGCTCGATCTTGCGGGCGCGTGCCACCAGCAGCTTGTCCTCGTCCGACAGCTCATCGATGCCCAGAATGGCGATGATGTCCTGCAGCTCTTTGTAACGCTGCAGAATCGCCTGCACCGCGCGGGCGACCTCGTAATGCTCCTGCCCCACGATATTGGGGTCGAGGTTACGCGACATCGACGCCAGTGGGTCTACCGCCGGGTAGATACCCTTTTCCGCAATCCGCCGCTCCAAGTAGACGTATGCGTCCAGGTGCGAGAAGGTGGTCGCCGGGGCGGGGTCAGTCGGGTCGTCGGCGGGCACGTAAATCGCCTGCACAGAGGTGATAGAACCTCGCTTCGTGGAGGTGATGCGCTCCTGCAAGGCGCCCATCTCGGTACCCAGGGTGGGCTGGTAACCAACCGCACTGGGAATACGCCCCAACAGCGCGGACACTTCCGAACCCGCCTGCACGAAGCGAAAGATGTTGTCGATGAATAGCAGCACATCCTGTCCCTGTTCATCGCGGAAGTATTCCGCCATCGTCAAAGCGGTTAAGCCCACGCGCAGGCGCGCGCCCGGCGGCTCGTTCATCTGCCCGAACACCATACACGTCTTGTTGATGACGCCGGAATGGTTCATTTCCAGCCACAGGTCATTGCCCTCGCGGGTGCGCTCGCCCACGCCCGCAAACACCGAGACGCCACCGTGCTCGGTCGCGATGTTGCGAATGAGCTCCTGGATCAGCACCGTTTTGCCCAGACCTGCGCCACCGAACAGTCCAATCTTTCCACCTTTGTTGAACGGCGTCAGCAGGTCGATGACCTTCAGACCCGTTTCCAGAATCTCGGTGGTGGTGGATTGCTCCTCAAAGGATGGGGCGGGGCGGTGGATGGGCATACGCTTCTGGGCGTTGACCGGCCCGCGCTCGTCGATGGGTTCACCAAGCAGGTTGAACACCCTGCCCAGTGTTTCGGGCCCCACCGGGACGGAAATCGGACCGCCTGTGTCCACTACTGGCATCCCACGAACCAGCCCGTCCGTGGAGTCGAGCGCGATGCAGCGCACCATGTCGTCGCCCAAATGCTGAGCTACCTCGCACACCAGATGGATGCCGCGTGCGGGGTCGTCGATGGACACTGCATTCAAGATAGCTGGCAGTTCCCCTGCGGGAAACCGCGCATCCACCACCGGTCCCATGACCTGCGCCACTTTGCCTGTAGCCATCGATATTGCTAACCTCCCGTTATCCTCTTTATGAAAAGATGTCAGACACCTTGCACTCGAAGCCGGGCAACACGTCTTCGCCAGCGAGTGTGTCTCCCTCGCCGTAAATCCTAAACGTACCCCCGCCACGATGTACCGCCACCGTTCGGGTAGCAGGGTCTACCACCCAGACCATGCGCACCCCGAAGTCCAGCCAGTCCTGCACCTTCTGCGCCACTTCGCCATAGGTGTCGGTTGGAGAGACGACCTCCGCCACCAGGTCGGGAACAAACCGCGCAAAATGGCGCGACCAGCGTTCAGGGGCGCGGTCACGTGACACGTAGGCAAAATCGGGCGCGCGCACGGTCGCAGGCTCCTCCGATAGCACAAAGCCCGTCTCCGCAGCGAACGTGTAACCCAGTTGATGTTGCTTCACAAATTGCGACACGACAACAGCAATCTGCATCGCGATGTAGCCATGTTCATCGTTTGCAGGTGCCAACTCCCTCAGTTCCCCCCTGACCAGTTCCAGCCGCTTGTCGGTCTGGTGACACAGCTCCCAGAACTCGTCTACCGTGTATGTCCGCTTCTCGGTCGCAACCGCCATCGCCTTTCCCCGCCTTTACCACGCGAAAAGCTCCGACACCCTGCATTCAAAGCCGGGCAATACATCCTCGCCAGAAAGGACGTCCTCTTCCCCAAACACTCGCACAGGCTGATCGGGGCGATGCACGCTCACCTGCCGGTTGGACGTATCCACCACCCACACCATCCGCACGCCCGCCCGCAGCCAGTCGTTCACCTTCTCCGCCACCATCGCGTAGGTGTCCGACGGCGACGTGACCTCCACCACCAGGTCAGGAACGATGTCGCCGAAGCGCGCTGGTAGCGCACCTTGTGGCAACCTCTCCCGCTGGACGTATGCCACATCTGCTGCGCGAACCGTTTGCCCCTCGTCTCGCTCACCGATTGGCAGCAATACGCCGGTCTCTGCTCCCAGCACGATTCCCAACCGATGGGTCACCACATAGTTAGACAGCAAACGGGTCGCGTTGACGACCACCACGCCGTGTTGCCATCCCGTCGGGGTCAATTCGCGCAACTCCCCCCTTATCAACTCCAGTCGTTTATCCGTCTGGTGACACAGCTGCCAGAACTCGTCTACCGAATATGTCCGCTTCTCGGTCGCTACTGCCATCGCCCTTCCCCGCCTTTACCACGCAAAAAGCTCCGACACCTTGCACGCAAAACCAGGTAACACGTCCTCGCCAGATAGGGTGTCCTGCTCACGCAGCACCTGCGTTGGCTGACCTGTGCGGTATACCCGAACTGTCTTGGTCGCAGGGTCAATCACCCAAACGAGGCGCACCCCTGCGTTCAACCAATCCTCAACTTTCTCTGCCACAGACGAAAACGTGTCCGATGGCGACACCACTTCTGCGACCAAATCAGGCGCAAAGTCGGCAAAACGTTCGATATGGCTTTCCATCACGCGCTCGCGGGATACATAAGCCATATCGGGCGCGCGAACCGTCGCAGGCTGCTCGGATAATACGAACCCTGTCTCGGCTGCGACCACATACCCTAGTCGTTGGCTCATCACAAACTGGCCGATCAGCACCTGTAACTTGCCCGCCACCAGCCCATGCTCGAAGTTCGCTGGTGCCAATTCCCGTAAAGCCCCCTTTACCAGTTCTAGTCGTTCATCCGTCTGGTGACACAGCGCCCAGAACTCGTCTACCGTGTATGTCCGCTTCTCGGTCGTTACTGCCATCGCCCTTCCCCGCCTTTACCACGCAAAAAGCTCCGACACCTTGCACGCAAAATCGGGCAGCACGTCTTCGCCCGAGAGAGTGTCTGATTCACCGTACACCCGCACCGATTGATTGGGGCGATGCACGCTTACCTGTCGACTGGACGTATCCACCACCCACACCATCTGCGCGCCCGCCAGTAGCCAGTCGTTCACTTTCTCCGCCACCATTGCGTAGGTGTCCGACGGCGACGTCACCTCTACTACCAAATCGGGAACTATTTGTGCGTAACCCACAGGCAACTGTTCGGGAAGCCGCTCTCTTCGAATAAACGCCGCGTCTGCGGCGCGTACAGTTGGTTCATCACCTGCGTGCAAAACACATCCTGTCTCGGCTCCCAATGCAACGCCACGTTGACCACCACTTGCATACACATCCAGCAGCCGCGCTATTCTAGCACAAACCCTACCATGCTCCCATCCAGTTGGCGTCAATTCTCTCAATTCCCCTCTCACCAGTTCAAGCCGTTTGTCGGTCTGGTGGGACAGCACCCACAAATCCTCTATCGTGTGTCTCCGTTTCCCTGTGACAACCGCCATTGTTTTTCCCTGCCTCAGTTGTCCTGCCAGGTCACGTGCCCATCTGCCCAGATTATCGCCCGTCCGTATGGGGTCTGGATGTATCCTGTCATCGTTTCGGAAGGCCGGTCGATACCGGACAGACTGTTCGCGTTCATCAGGTAGAAAAAGCTGGTGCCCGGCAGGTTGAATATCTCCTGATTCTTGATGTAGGGCAGCAGGATTGCCTGGATGTCCCCCGTATTGGGAGGAAAGGTCTCATCATAGTCCTGCACGTACATTAGCAACGCCAGCCCAATCTGTCTGGCGTTGGAGACGACCGCTGTGCGCAGTGCCTCACGGTGTAATGCCTCATACTGTTCTCGGTTCAGTTTGCGCAGGTTGACTACCCATGCCGCACCGCGCGAAACGTACCATACGGCGTCGCCACTCGGTGACAGGTCGGCCGCCTGCACATCAGCGCAAATCAGCGTGCGTCCGCGACTGCCAACGAGCCACGCCGACCGCACCTTTGCCGTGTCTGTCCCCGCTGTTAGTTCACTTGGCACTATTTCTACACGCAGCGCACGGCGGCTCACAGGAGGCTCATAGAGGGAAGGCAACTGCGAGACAGGCTGGCTTGTTCCTGCGAGAGGGTCCACAAAGATGAACTTTCTCTCCGTTTGACCCTCAGGCGTTTGGTGGAACACGGTAGAGACCAGTTTCGTGCCATCTGCTGTCCACGGCGCCAACAGCCAACTCATATGGGGTCGCCGGGTTTCGGACGAGGCGAACACCTGTTCGTAGGCTACAGGTGCGCTCAGAGTGCCGTCCGCCCGAAGTATCTGGTAGGACTCCTCGCCCAGCAGCAGGGCAATAGGCTTTACCGGCGAGACGTTCATCTCCCGCCAGCGGTCGGGTTCTCCTAAGATTTTCAAGGTGCCAGTGCCTGCGTGCAACCGGGCAAAGACAGCGCTCTCGTCCCAGAGGTTTTCTGCTATTTCGCGCTGACCGCCGTACATCTTCAGCAGCGCAACAGGTGCACCCGCCATCCACTGGATGTCCAACACGAGCTTCTCCCCGCTAGTGCCTTTCCACACCTCTATGGCTCGCTTCTGACGGTGATCCCACAACAGAATAGACCACTGAAACTGCTCAGATGGGTGCTGCGGGTCGGCAAGACGTGCGTACCGGCGCACGACGACAGCATACCGCCCGTCGCGCGACCATTTACCGTTCACCACCTCCGGTGGGGCAACAAACTCATGCGAGGCGACCACTACCGCCTCGCCTTCGGTGAAGACCACCGGCGAGCGCACCACATTGGGGGGCTGCGCCAGTCCCCACGCGATCGTCAATGCCACACACAATGTCGCCAGCAGGGGCAGGCAGATACGGCGGAACATTGTTTCCACCTCCGGGCAGACGTGTTACTCGTTCTCCTTCAGCGCCTCCGCTCCCGACACCACTTCCAGGATCTCTTTGGTGATCGCTGCCTGTCGGGCGCGGTTCAGGTTGAGAGTGAGCGTCGATATCATTTTACCCGCATTGTCGGTAGCGGCGGACATGGCGGTCATGCGCGCGCCGTGTTCGCTGGCAGTGGCTTCCAGCAATGCCTGATACACCAGATTCAGCACGTAGCGGGGCAACAGCCGCTTCAGCAGGTCTTCAGAGGATGGCTCGAAGATGAAATCCAGATGCTCCAGCCGTCCGTTCTCCGCTTCCACGCGCTCTACAGGCAGAAGTCGCTGTACCGTCGGGATTTGCACGAGCGCACTGCGAAAACGGCTGAACGCCAGATAAAACTCGTCGACCTCTTCCGTCAGGAACATCTGCTGAGCAACGCCTGCTATCTCCTGGGCGTGTGCTATGGTAGGTCCCGAAAGCGGAATGTTGAAGTGCTGCACGGAGGGATAACCGCGCCGTTGCATGAACTGCATCCCCTTTTTGCCGACAGTCAGCAGGCGCACCTGTTCGGAATCGTACTGCTGCACGAAGTCCAGACAGCGACGGATAACATTGGTGTTATAGCTGCCACACAGCCCTCTGTCGGCGGTGATGAGCAGTACACCCACGCGCCGTACCTGCTCACGGCTTTGCAAAAGGGGGTGCTCGATCGAGCCGCTTGCCAGCGCCAGCGTGCCGATGAGTGTCTGCATCTTTTCGGCGTAGGGGCGAGCCGCCAGCACGCGGTCCTGCGCCCTTTTCAGGCGCGCCGCCGCAATCATCTTCATCGCGCGGGTAATCTGCTGGATATTGCGCGCGACGCGAATGCGTTGCCGGATTTGTCGCAGGGTTGCCATCGCTTATGCCTTGAACTGCCTCTTGAACTCTTTGACCGCTTTCTCCAGCGCGTCTTGCGTCACCGAGTCGATCTCTTTCTCACGGCGGATATGCTCCGGCACTTCGGGATACTTGTCGTGCACGAAAGCGAGGAACTCCCGCTCGAAACGCTGGATTTCGCTCACCGGCACATCATCCAGATATCCCCCCGTACCGGCAAAGATGACGATAATCTGGTCTTCTACCGGCATGGGCTGATACTGCGGTTGTTTGAGCAGCTCCACCATGCGCTGTCCGCGCGCCAGCTGCTGTTGCGTCACGCGGTCAAGGTCGGAGCTGAACTGTGCGAACGCCTGTACCTCGCGATACTGCGCCAGGTCGAGCTTCAGGCGTCCCGCGACCTGCTTCATCGCCTTAATCTGGGCGTTTCCACCCACGCGCGATACCGAAATACCCACGTTCATCGCGGGGCGAACGCCAGCGAAGAACAGGTCGCTCTCCAAATATATCTGCCCGTCGGTGATGGAGATGACGTTCGTGGGGATGTAGGCGGAAACGTCGCCCGCTTGCGTCTCGATGATGGGCAACGCGGTCAGCGAACCACCGCCTTTCTCATCAGACATCTTGGCGGCGCGCTCCAGCAGGCGCGAGTGCAGGTAGAACACATCTCCCGGATACGCCTCACGCCCGGGCGGACGGCGTAACAAGAGAGAGACCTGGCGATACGCCTGCGCGTGCTTGGACAGGTCGTCATACACCACCAGCGCGTGCATACCGTTGTCGCGGAAGTACTCGCCCATGGTACAGCCTGCATAAGGGGCGATGTACTGCAACGGTGCGGGGTCGGACGCGCTCGCCACCACCACTGTGGTGTAATCCATCGCACCGTAGTCTTCCAGCGTTTTCACTACCCGGGCGATGGTACTCAACTTCTGCCCGATGGCAACGTAGATGCAGTAGACTGGCGAGTCGGTCTGATGGGTGTATTTCTGGTTGATGATAGTATCCACCGCGATAGCGGTTTTGCCCGTCTGCCGGTCGCCGATGATGAGCTCGCGCTGTCCCCGTCCGATAGGGATCATGCTGTCTATCGCTTTGATACCGGTTTGCAGGGGTTCTTTCACGGGCTGACGATGCACCACGCCCGGCGCCTTAATCTCCAGCAAACGATATTCATCGCTCACGATAGCCCCTTTGTCATCGAGCGGCTGTCCCAGCGGGTTCACCACCCGTCCGAGCAACGGTTTGCCCACAGGCACAGACAGGATGCGCCCTGTGCGCTTCACCGTATCTCCCTCTTTGATGTTTTCGTCGCTACCGAGGATGATAACGCCGACGTTATCCTCCTCGAGGTTCAGCGCCATGCCCATCGTGCCGTCGGGGAACTCGACGAGCTCGCTCACCATCACATCCTGCAAGCCATACACGCGGGCAATACCGTCGCCCACCTGCAGCACCGTACCAATGCCGACTTCTTCATAACCGCGCTGGTACTGCTCCAGCTCTCTCTCCAGAATGGACGTAATCTCTTCAGGGCTTATCGCCAAGGCTCCTGCCTCCTCATCCCTAAGCATTCAGCAAATACTGCCGCAGCCGCAGCAGCTGTCCACGCACACTACCGTCGATAATGGTATCACCGATGCGCACCACAATGCCACCAATCAACGACGGGTCTACCCGCGTCTGCAGAACCACCGTCTTGCTGGTACGCCGTTCCAAACTGCGAACAAGCGCCTGTTCCTGATCATTGTCCAGAGGGTAGGCCGTCGTCGCCTGCACGCGAAGGATGCCCAGGTGTTCGTCGCGCAGTTCCACATACTCGCGTGCCACCTCGGGCAGTAAGCGCTCGCGCCTCTTGTCCACCAGCACGCTCAGCAGAGATGCCAGCAGGGGGTGAGTATGCCGCCCGATAGCCTCCTGCACCATCTGCTGCTTGCGCTCACGCGGAATGAGTGGATTCAGCAACAGGGTGCGCAGAGGCGGTTGCTTGTTCAAAGTATCCAGCAACTGCTGCAACGCCTCGTTCACCTCATCCACAGCCTGTGTGCGCACCGCTGCATTGAACAGGGCGCGGGCATACCGTTTGGCGACACGTTCCTCTCTCATGCGCTGCTCGCCACCTGCTCAATGAAGTCTTCGACCATCTTGCGGTGTCTGGCGTCATCGACGCTCTCCTGCAGGATACGCGATGTCGCCAGCAGGGTCAGGTCTACCACCTGCGTGCGCATTTCCGCCAGGGCCTTTTCCCGCTCGTAGCGAATGACCTCTTCGGCGTCGCGTATCATCTTTTCCGCCTGCTGTCGGGCTTCCGCAAGAATGTGCTCCCGTACCTCCTGAGCCTCTTTCACTGCCTGCTGGATTTGTGCACGCGCTTCCGCCTCGATACTGGCAAGACGTTGCTCGTACTCGCTACGCAGACGCTCCATCTCCTGACGGGTATGCTCGACCTTGTCATAGGTCTGCGCGATGTCCATCTGGCGCTGCTCCAGATAGCGTGTCGCAGGATCCCACAGGTACCTTTTGAGCAGCACCAGTAACAGCACGAACCCGACCATCTCGACGACGATGGTCGCCGGTTCGATGCCCAGTTGATGCATGATTTCGCCCATGTGTCGCTTCTATGCCTCGCTATGCTTGGACGTTTGTCGTTGTAAGAGGTGGGGTGCAAAAGCACCCCACCGGCAGCTACTTGGGTAGATTCGCGAGTGCATCGATGCCGGGCAGCTTGCCCTGCAGCAAGAAGAACATCAGCAGGGCGTAAATCACCAGCGACTCGATGAACGCCAGAGCGATAATCATCGAGGTTCGGATGTTGCCCGCTGCCTCTGGTTGGCGAGCCATGCCTTCCAGCGCCGCAGCGGCTGCACGCCCCTGCGCAATCGCCGCCGACAACACCGCTACCGGCAAGCCGAAACCGACCGCCAGTGCTAACCCGAATAGATACAGATCCACGCTCTTCCTCCTTGTACTCAGTATTTTATCGAAAGCGGCACAGTGTGCCGCGATGGCTACCTCAGCCCGCTAATGCGCGTGCTCTTCTTCGTGCTGAGTCATGAGGGCGATGTAAATGCCCGCCAACAGCGTAAATACCAGCGCCTGCACAAAGCCGACAAATACTCCAAACACCAGTATCGGAAACTGGAACGGGATGGGCAACCAGATAGGCAACAGCGATGCCGCCAGTCCCACCAGCACGATAATCACCTGCTCCTTTCCATACATGTTCCCATACAAACGTATCGCCAGAGACAACGGCTTTGCCAGCTCGCTAATAATCTCCAGCGGCACCATCAACGGCCAGAGCAACGGATGTGTCCCCATGGTAAAGTGCTTCAAATAGCCTACAACGCCGTTGGCGCGAATGCCCTGCCACTGTACATAAAAGAACGTGATCACCGCCAGCGCAATCGTCGTGTTCAGGGTGGCAGTCGGTGCAGCCTTACTGAAAACAGGCACCAGCCCAATCAGGTTGGAAGTCAAGATGAACAGGAACAGCGTGCCCAGAAAAGGAGCGTGCTTTTCCCCGCCGGGCCCGATGACGTTCACTGCGAAATAACGGAACGACTCCACCGTCTGCTCTGCGACGTTCTGCCAGAACCCCCGAGGAACCTTCTCCATGCGGCGTGTGCCCGCTCTCGCTGCCAGCAAAAGAAGCACCGCCACGAACCCCGCGTTCGCCACAAACAGCCATGGACTGGCATGATGACCTTCCAACTTCGCTTCTGACGACCTCCTTTTACATCTCCCGCGATTTACGAACCGTTTTGGGTGCCCAGTATGCAACGCTCAGCCACGCCGGACGACGCCACCCTCGCCGAAACGCCAGGACTCCCACCGAAAATGGCAGTAAAGTAACCCCCATCACAAAACCCGTAATACACATTATCGGTTGTCGCGAGACTATCCATAACACCGGCAGCAGCACCAAATAGCGCCCTAGCGCATGTTTCCAGTACCACCTTCGGGGTCTGGTGATACTCGGGTTCAGGGCATCCGCCAGTTGTTGCAGGCTCCACAGCGCGAACGCCGCGACCACTGCACCTGCCAGATAGCCCGCCGCTGCCTGCCATTGCCTGTAATGTAGCAGCAGATACCCGCCTGTGGCAGCCAGCCATGCTATACTTCTGTAGGCGACGCGCAGTTCCTGCATCGCTATTTTGGCTTACGCTCCTCCCGCTCGATCTGGTGAAGAATATGCACCATCTCCACAAATCCCAGCACGATACCCACCACCAGCCCAATCATGGAGATGACCGGCTCGGTGCCGAATCTTCCGTCCAGCCACCGTCCGGCGAAATAACCCATCACCGGCGGTATCACCAGCGACAACCCGATGGTGCTTGCCAGCGCCATCGCTCGCATACCTTTGTTTATCGGAGCCTCCGTCCGATGAGGCTCACCTGGCGGGCGAATATCGGGCGCTGGTATCTCCGGCGGCTGGGGAAGCTCAGGAGCTTTGGGCAGCTGCGGCTCCTGGTCTTCCCGGTCACTGCCGGGCGTACGCTCGCTCGGTGACGAACCGCTCATGTAAGACGCGCACCGCCTTTTCTACGTCGCTCTCGTTGACCAGACAGGATAGCGACATCTCCGAGTCCGCCGTCTGCAACACCTGAACACCTGCTTCATACAGCGTGCGCAGGAACAGCGCCATCATTCCCGGACGACGGCTCAGTTTGGCAGCAATCAGGGATACCATCGTGCAGTTTTCGAGCACTTCCACAGGAACTTCCTGTACGGGGATAGCCTCTCCGAGAGCGCTCAGCATCTGCTTCTGTAACAGGTACTCCCGAGAGGGCTTGTCGCCCACGCGAAAGATGAACAGCCGCTGAGGAGGGTTCCCTGCCGGCATTACCAAACCGTCCAGCAGGCTCTGCACCAGGCTCCAGCGGTCGCGAGGCACTGCGAAGCTCAGAGTGTCATGGCTGTAGCTGTTCAGGTAGAGGTTAATATTCGCCTGCGCCATCAGCCGGTACAGCTGCAGTTCTATCTCCGGTTTCTCGGGTGTCTCCCCGATATGGAAAATCAGGTAGACAATTTTGCCAGTGATGTGGGTGACTCCGGTCACCTCTGGCAGGTCTACCCCCTCTGCGCTCTCACTGGAAGTTACCAGTGTGCCCGGCTCTTCGGTAAAAGTGCATTTGACCCACAGAGGGATGTTGTGGAGCATCGCGATTTCGGCAGCACGGGGATGAAGCACTTTAGCTCCCTGGTGCGCAATCTCTGCGACCTCTTCATAGCTGATGACCGGCAGAGTTCGCGCATCGGGGATGATGTCGGGGTCGGCGGTTTTCACACCGTCCACATCGGTGTAGATTTCCACCGCTACAGCGTTCAGGGCAGCACCCAGAGCGGAGGCAGTGGTATCGCTGCCACCACGCCCCAGGGTGGTGATGTCGGGGTGAAAACCCAGCTTGTCTTCGGCAACGCCCTGAAATCCGGCGACCACCACAATACGTCCGGCTTCCAGATGGTGTCGGATAGCCTGAGGATGAATCTGCAGCACTCTGGCGTTGCCGTATTCGTTATCGGTAATGATACCTGCCTGTCCGCCGGTGAGAGCAACCGCATCATAGCCCATGGTTTTTAGCGTGTGAGCCATGACCACTGTGGAAATAATCTCCCCACACGCCATCATCAGGTCCATCTCGCGGGCATTGGGCGGCACAGACGGGTCGATACTGCGCAGAAACTCGATCAGGGTATCGGTGGCATACGGAGCGCCACGCCTGCCTATCGCAGAGACCACCACCACCGGCGCAAAACCATCTTCCTTGGCACGTATCACCTTGCGGGCGGCGATTTCGCGGTGTTCCGGTGTGTCGATAGAGGTTCCCCCGAACTTCATCACCAGGATTTTCACCGCGCCACCTCCCCCAGCTGGAACCGACGACGCAGCGACTGAGCAGCGGCGAAGGCGCGTTCTTCGGCGACAAGGCACTGTACCGTATTGTGCGAATCACCGGTCTCGATGATGTGCGCATCCGCTTCCCAAAGCGACTCCGCAATCTGAGCCATTATCCCCGCCGACTCGCGCATGTTCGAAGCCACCGTAATGACCAGCGCAAGATTGGGTACTATCTTGTGTTCGAGCCCGAGAACATCCAGACAACGGCTCACGCAGGGCACGTCGGACTGGCTCACTGCGAAGGTAATCCAGTCGTGGTGGATTTTCACCAGCGACACGTTGACGCCCTGTTCCGCAATAGCTTCCAGCACTTTCAGGTGGTTGTATAACCCTCTTTCGCCAGAGCCTGCGCGCACGCGCACGTGCGCCAGCCCGACCTCCACCCGTACGTCGGTAACTCCGCGCTCCTGCTCAATAAAAAACCGCCTGCCACGCGGCTGCGGAAGATGTTCATACATTCGCCGGCTCTTCTTCATCTTGCCAGTTCGCGAAGGATTTCTCAATCGCCCAATAGTATACCGAATGCTCTGTCGGGGTGTCAAGGTTGCTCCCTGGCATTGTGGTTTCCAATTTGAAATGTCCTATTTTATTCCCAATTTGAAATGTCACATCGTCTTAATCCCCGGAAATACCT
>JAIMBJ010000052.1 GCA_023511455.1 Bacillota bacterium | reverse complement strand
CCGAGCTGCGCGAGATGACGCAGAAAAACACCGAGGCGATTGCCGAGTTGCGTCAGACAGTGGCGGAACTGGTGCAGATGACAAGGCAGAACACCGAGGCCATCGCTGAACTGCGGCAGACAACGCAGCAGCACTCGGAGGAGATATCTGACCTGAGGCGCACGGTGCAGGAGCTGGTCGAAGTGCAGAAGCAAACTCAGGAAGACATCCGCCGACTGACGTGGGGACTGGACGACCTGCGCAAGCAGGTGGGCGGTCTTTCCATGACCATCGGCTACACACTGGAAAACGCTGCCTACAAGGCGTTGCCCCATCTCCTCAATCGCGATTACGGTTTGCAGATTGAGGGCGATCTGACGCGGCGTTTTGTAGAAGATAATCAGGGTGAGCACATCGAGGTCAACATCTTCGGGCAGGCGAGGCGCAACGGGGAGACCCTCACCATTGTGGGCGAAAGCAAAGCGCAGCTCTCCAAAAACGACGTGGACAGCTTCCTGCGCCGCAAGATACAACGTTTGCAAGGGCGTTATCCCAACCTGTTCCCGGTGCTGGTGGTGCACATGACCTCGGAGTGGGATGTGGAAGCCTACGCACGCGAATTGGGTGTAGCGGTCTACTTCTCGTACCAGTTTTAGGGAGACAAGGCGGCGCGGCAAGCCGCGCCGCCTGCGGCTATGCCTGGAACATGTCCGGCGTAAAAGTAATCTTCCTGCCTTCCTCAATTGCTTTGTTCGCCATTAGCACGGCTACCGCCGCCTTGAAACCCACCTCGGCGTCACAGAGCGGTTTTTGTCCATTGCGCACCACATCGTGGACGAAGCTTTCCAGCTCCAGCGTGTAGGCGTCTTTGAGCTCGTATCCCGCCGCCATCTTTTGCCCACCGATAACCGCGCCGGTGCCTTTTTTCTTGGTGGCAGTCACGTCGAGAACCACCCCCGTGGTTCCTCCCTTGCCAGCAGCTTTCTTAGCATGTTCTTCCCAGCCCAGTTCTTCGGCAGTGGGTTCCTTGAACAGGAAGCCGTCTTTTTCGTTGGTCAGCAACAGGGTGCCTTTATCACCCATAAACTGCTCGGCGTAGCCGTCGTACTGGTTGGACAGGATAGAGGTGTACACGACCTTCACGCCGTTGGGATACTCGTAGATGACCTCCACGTTATCCCACACGTCACGCCCGTCCTGCCAGTAATCGATACCGCCCATACCCATCACCGAAATGGGTGTCGCGTCGGTGAACCAGTTGATAACATCTATCTGGTGGCTGGCGAGCTCTGCCATCAGCCCCTGCGAGTACCTGCTGTACAGTCGCCAGTTCAGCAGCTCCTCATACTTTTTGTCGGGTACGGGGCGTCGCCACGAGTTGTTGCGGTGCCACCAGGCGCGTACGTGCACCAGTTTGCCGATGACCTCCTGTTCGGTCATCATCTCGCGCGCATGGGCGTAGATGGGGCTGTAGTGACGCTGATGCCCGATTTGCAGATGCTTGCCCGTCTCGCGCGAGACCTGCACCATGCGTCGGGCTTCCTCAACGGAATATGCCATCGTCTTCTCGCAGAAGACGTGTTTGCCTGCCTGCAGGGCATCGATGGTCATCGGAGCGTGCAGGTGCAGCGGCGTAGCGATGATGACGGCATCGATATCCTTACGTTCCAGAAGTTTCCGATAGTCCCTGTAGGTCATGGCTTGCGGACCCGCCATGCGCAGTCCACGCGAAAGATGGGGCGGGTAGACATCACAGACTGCGACCACACGCACACCCGGGATGCGGACCAGTCGCTGCAGCAGGGTTTGTCCCTGCGTGCCGGTGCCGATGAAGCCGATGTTCACCGGATCAGGGTTCCGGTTGGAGCCCGAAGCACTCGCGTCCTGATGGAGTGCTACCTGCTGTGCCGACCGGGGCGACTTCTGTTGCGCTTCCACCCTCTCCTGAAAAGCCGCCACAAAAGCGGCAGCGGCAGCAGCCCAGGCTGAATCGCGCAGGAATTCGCGCCGGGATACCAGAATATGTTTGTCCTTAAACATGAAGCGTCAACCTCCTTAAGCCACTTCGGAGCCAGAACCGTTAGTGTTAGCGAATATCCTCGCTGTATGTATTATACTTCATGAACTGAGTGGTTTTCTCCTGCGGAAAGCCGGTCAACCTACCCATTCCGGTTGCTGTGCCCCCTGCCGCAGGATAACTGCCTGCACCCCCGGATGGGCAGAAATGTATTCGCGGATACCGTTCTCACCCAGCACGAAAAAGGCTGTAGAAAGGGCGTCGGTTACCGTTGCCTCATCTGCCAGCACACTCACACACAGCAGGTCGTTTTCCACAGGCAAGCCCGTGCGCGGGTCCAGGATGTGCCCATACCGGCGTCCACCACGCTCGAAGTACTGCTCGGTTGCCGATGATGTGGATATCGCCCGGTTGCGCAACAACAGGTGCGCCTGGCTACGCTCAGGGTACAGAGGGTGGGGCAGGTTTATCTGCCACCCTCCTGCGTCGGCAGGTGCTCCGTACGCCCGTACGCTGCTGTGCCCGCCGTGCACCATCGCCGCCGGCACACCTGCTTCCTTCAGCACTTCAATCGCGCGGTCTACCCCATAGCCTTTACCGATAGCGCCCAGATGAATACCGACGCCATCCTGCAGGAAAGATACCGTTAGCTGCTGGGGGTCCAGTCGTATCTGCGACGCCCCGACCCGTTGCAATGCCTCAGCGATTGTCTGGGCGTCCGGCACCTGACCGATGCCGGTGAAAAAACCCCAGCAGCGCAGCAACGGCATGACGGTCACGTCGAAAGCTCCCCGCGTCTCTTTCGAGAGGTGTAGCGCTCGCTCCAGCAAATCAAAGACTTCGGGATGCACCCTGACCGCCTCGCGAGCGGCGTGTGCGTTGAGGTAGCTGACCTCGCTGTCGGGGAGGTAGTGGCTGAGGAGCTGCTCGACTCGTTCGACCTCCGCGACAGCGGCTTCCGCTGCCACGCGGAGAGACAGCCCCTCTTCTCCAAAGGCATACACTTCGAAGTCACAGCCCATGGCGTATGTGCTCAGGCGAATGAACATCACACTTCACTCCGGTTTGGCACGCCGCTGCGTGGTGGAGCACAACCACAATAGAACAGTGCCCCGCTACCCACCACGGTAGCGGGGCGAACCGCACCGGTATCGGCTTACTTCGCGCTTGATTCCTTAACCTGTGTAAGCGATATCTTGGCGGTCATGTTCATCTGCATGTTCTGAGGCATCTGCGGATTGCCGCCTCCCTGTATCTGCATGCTCATGACCATATCGCCATCCACCTTCAGCACGTTGCCGGTGGCGAGGTCGAAGTAGGTGTAAGACACCACCTTCATCGTGCCCGTCATCGGAGGCATGCCCGCAGGCGACTGTCCAGCCATCGATGCCATCAGCTTCTCAAACGGCATTTCGAACTCGGTCTTAATACGGGCAGCTTCCACACCTCCGACCTTCTCCACGCTCACAAAGGTTTGCTTCGCGGTCAGCTTGAGGTCGCCCGCGTTGGGAATTGGTACCTCGGTTTCCCACGAGTCGCCTACCTTAATCTCTCCTTCGGGGAACATGGCAGGCGAATTGAAACCCGCGCCAATATTCAGGTTGCCCATACCGGGCGCACCCATAGCTACCTTTTCCAGTCCCTTGACTTCGTACACCTTGTTGCGGTCATCGATCACCGTGGTGATGACCGTGTTGCTCATGTCTGGAGCCATCGGCGAGGCGAACTCCTGACCGTTCATGTACATCTTCATACTCTCAAAGGTGGTGTGAACGGTCGCTTTGCCGTCCTTGATACCTGCCACCTTCTCACGGAAGGTCATCACCATCTGCATGTTCAGCGGCATGGAGTTTTCGCCCATGAGCATCTCGCCGTTCATGTCCATCACCATCTTGTAACGGCGGATGTCGTTGACCTTGAAAACACGGCGCAGTTTGTAGCCCTCCTGCGCCAGCGATGGCAGTACTGTCACTGTGAGTAATGTGGCAACCGCCATCGCCATCAAGAATCGTGTCATGAACTTCATCTTTCGTACCCCTTTCTATTTTCCGGTTTGTTCGTTTTGTAGCTCGCGAGGAAGCAGTTCCTCGCGGACGATTTGCATTCTTGCGGTTAACCGCGCGGGAGCCAGCTGAGAGGCGGATTCGCCCGGGTTCAGCAAGCGGACACGCTGCTCATACTGAGCGTCCATGACCGCTTTAATCAGCCTGCCGTCGTTGCGACCGAACCATATCTGGGCATCACCGTTGACGGTCTGCTCGATATGTTTTACCATCAGGCTCTCGTCGGTGGTGGGCAGGTCAAAAATGTCCGCCTTGAACGAACGGCTCCAGCGCATCTTCTGCTGGAACAGTGAAGCGGTCAGGTTGTTGACCGCCTCTTCTTTGAGCCATCGCGCTGTAAACTGTGCGGGCGTGTCGCCGGCAACGGTGGTCATCGCACGCGAATAGCTCCATTCCTGCCCGGCGGAGAGTGGTTCCTGCGGAAACACCAGCTGCAGTACCATTAACGGCAATTGGCTCGCCTCGATACCCGGAATGGGTATATTGAAGGGTATGGCACTTGCCCCTTTCCGCTCCACCACCTCGCCCTGCGGGGTAACCACAAACACAAGACTGCGCACGCTGGCACGCAGACGGTCTGCTGGCAAAGGCAACGCCTGCCCGTCCATCTCTGCTTTGAACGTTTCCACGTCAATGCCCAGTTCCGCATTGCCGTCGGGACGCACTTTCTGCACCTTCAGCACCAGCGTCATGTCGAGCACTACCTTTTCCACCGGTAATCCGCCAAACAGCGGCAGCGTACCCGACATCTGCGCATTGACTCGATACTTCACGACTACGCCCTGCTCGAAGCGGTAGCGGAACACCTGCGCCGATGGTTCTGTCGGAGCCTGCTGAGCCACCGACGCCAAACATGCGCCGAGCACCGCCAGCAGGGTCAGCACAAATCGGTTCTTCATCGCAAACGCGCATCTCCCCTTCTTATCATGGCAGGATTGTTTCCTTCCTGTAGCGAAATCTCCCACCGTCCGTCCATCATACAGACTGCAGTTACCAGCAAAATGTTACGCCGGCGAAGCGGCGCAAACCTGATGCAAGAGGTGTATGACCTTGTGCGGCAGATTCCTGCTGGCAGGGTGATGTCGTACGGGCAGGTGGGCGACTGGATGGTACCACCCCTCTCCGCCCGCATCGTGGGGAGAGTGATGTATCATGCTCCAGACAGCGTTCCCTGGTGGCGCGTGGTGGGAAAAGAAGGCGATCTGCGAATTGCCCGGCGTGACCCGCGCATGGCGGCTCTGCAACGTCACCTGCTTCAGCAGGAAGGCGTGCGGTTCCATGAGGACGGACGGGTAGACATGGTAGCCTGTCGCTGGCAACCGTTTGAGGAGGAAGCATGAGCAGAAGCATAAGGCTATGGCTGGGCATCAATGGCGCATTTATCACGCGCCGCTGGGAAGAGCCTGAGAACTGGATGCGCCTGACCCGCGAATGCGGTTACCGGGTGCATTCGTTTTGTGCGGATGTGTTAGACCCCTTCTTCTCTGGAGACAAGGAGTATCAAATAGAGACCGCCCGCGCCGCGCGCGAGGCGGCAGAAAAATACGGCGTGTTCATTAACGACATCTACACTGGTGTTGCCACGCACCGATTTCACGGGCTGAGCCACTCCGACCCGCGCGTGCGCCAGCGCATGAAAGAGTGGATTATTGAGTGCGCGGATATCGCCAACGCCATGGGGGTAGATGCCATCGGGGGGCACTGGGATGCCTTCTCGGTGGAGGTGCTTTCCGACCCCGCACGCCACGAGGAGGCACTGCGCCGCCAGTATTCTATCTTCCGCGACCTGTCCGAATCGCTGGCAAGGAAGGGCATCCGTGCGCTCTATCAGGAGCAGATGTACATCCCCAGCGAGTCTCCGTGGACGCTGGCGGAGGCGGAGCGGTTTCTGGTAGAGGTGAACCGCGAGCGCAAGGGCATCCCTGTTTACCTGACACTGGATGTGGGGCACTGCGCGGGAATGCATTACGGCTTGAGCGGCGCCGATTTAGACTATACCGAATGGCTGCGGCGTTTCGGCACGGCAGCGGAGGTCATTCACCTGCAGCAGACCACACCTGATGCCAGCGCGCACTGGCCGTTCACTCCCGAATACAACGCGAAAGGGCATATCGAGATACCGAAGGTGCTGGACGCCATTGTTGAGAGCCTGCGCACACGCGACGAACAGCCGTGGGCGCAGTGGCTGCCCTTGCCCGAGAACATCTATCTCATCTGCGAGATTATCCCTGGCTCCACGAGGCGCGAGGATGTGATACTGGACGAACTGAAGCGCAACGCCGAATACCTGCGACAGTGGATACCCGAAGAGGGGCTGGAAATCCGCGCTTAGCGGAGGGAACATAAGAAGTACAGGCGAGGGACTGCTTCACCACGCCTGCGTGGACTTTAAGCGGGTGGTCGGCGTCGGTGCCAGTCGGTCTCCTGCTGGAATATCTGTGCGAGGGCAATGATTTTCGCCTCTTCGTAAGGCGCACCGATTATCTCCAGCCCCAGCGGCAATCCACTGGCGGTGAACCCCATCGGCACGGAGATAGAGGGCAAGCCCGTCAGGTTAGCGAAACCGCCGTTGCCCCCCATGTTCACCCACGTTTCGTTGAGACTGCGGTCTACCGGCGGCGCACCCTGCAAGAGCGTCGGCGCCATGAGCGCATCCACCGTTTCGAATACCTTTGCCATTGCCTTCATCGCTTCGGCACGTATCCGCATCGCCCGCAGGTAGTCTACCGCCGAAAGGGCAAGCCCGGATAGTAACCCCACCACCTGTGAGCGGTCCGCCAGTTCGTTCACTTTGCCACTGCGGATGAGGTTCTCAAATGCGGAGGAGCCTTCCGCCACGATGATGGTTTCTGCCGCCTCGTTGTAAGGCAGGTCAGGCAGTTTCACCTCGGCAAGGTTCGCCTTACGCTTCCTGAATATCTCCAGCACTGCCTCAAAGCACCTTTGGGCGTCAGGCGCGCTGTTTTTCGCAAAGTCTATTGGCAATAAGCCGATACGGAAGCGGTGGTTCCGCCATGTGGAGAAGCGGTAGCGGAACGGCATGTCCGCGCTCGACGGATCGCGCGGGTCGTGTCCGGCAATCGCCTGCAGGATATGGGCGCAATCTTCCGCGCTGCGAGCCATTGGCCCTATCTTGTCCATTGTCCAGGACAGCGCCATCGCCCCGTAGCGGCTCACTCGTCCATAGGTAGAGCGCAGTCCGGTGACTCCACAGAAGGCGGCAGGTACCGTAATGGAGCCCCACGTCTCCGTACCCAGTGCGAACGCGACTGCCCCCACTGCCACTGCCGCACCGGAGCCACTGGAGGAGCCTCCTGCCCAGCGGGTTCTATCCCAGGGGTTCAGACAGGCTCCGGTTACGGAGGCGTGCGCGAACTCGTAACCGCCCGCTCCCGCCAGCTCGATCATCGCCAGTTTGGCAGCCAGCACCGCGCCCGCCCGCTGCAGCCGCTCGATGACCGTAGCGTCGTAGCCGAAAACCTGGTCGCGGTGAGCGGGCGACCCCCAGCGGGTGGGGATGCCCTTCGTGGCGAACAGGTCCTTCGCACCGTAGGGAATACCGTGCAAGACACCCCGGTACTTTCCAGAGGCCATCTCTCTGTCCGCCTGCTGTGCCTGTTGCAGAGCGACCTCTTCGGTGACCTCCGCGACCGCACGCAAAGCTGCACCCTGCGTGCGTAAAGCCTGCAGATACGCCTGCGTGAGCTCTACCGAAGAGACTTTGCGCGACTTGAGCAGTTTCGCCTGCTCCGTGACGGTCAGAAACAGTACCTCATCCTCCATGCGTTATCCTCGCTTCGGGGGGAGTGGCTGGAAGGTAAACGCCGGTTCGGAGCCTTCTGGCAGCGGACAGGCACGCAGCGCCTGTAGCGTTTTTTGCAGCGCATTGACCGCCTCGGCGACCTGCTGCGCCTGTTCCGGAGGCATCGGAGCAGGTAGCCAGGCGTTGATGGATGCGTGGGTCATATCCTCCGCTTTCTGTTCCGCCTCCTGCCCCGCGCCCGGGACGCTCAACGCCGCTGCCGCGGCAAACAATGCAAAATGGAATTCACGACGGGTCATGGTGGTATTCAGACTCATTGATTAATTGGTATGGTGATTCTGCTCTCACTTCGAGATACCGCTGAAAATGGACTGTGTTTAGAGTCAGGATACCCTCAACACCATGCGCTAACATCAAAGCGATGAGGCGAGCGTCATGTGCTTGCTTACCAGTTATTCCATACTTCACCACAGTTTGCTCCCATGCGTTAATAATATCCGGAGGTTCTGGCAGCCACAAGAACAACCTGCGAAAATCACGCACATCCTGAATAGCCTGCTCACAGCTTAACCCTATACCATTGACCTCCACAGGACGAGTGGCTACGACAAAATACTCGATAGCTACTTGTGTACATACACACAGAACATCGCCATGCGCACGTACCTTCGCGATCGCCTGCACGCAAGCGGAAAAGTGCGCACTCTGCTGGTCGCGCAGGCGAACCAAAACGTTCGTATCAATGAGCCAGCGCATCCCGTCTACCTATCGTCGTTATACAGGTGCTCTCGCTCCAACGCCTCATCCGGGATGTGCAGCCCTGAACGAGCACGCGCCAGAAACTGCTTCCAAAGGGCATCCCAGCTGTCGCCCGTCAAAGGCTCATTGGGCATTCGAATCTCGATTTCCACCACCTCCCCCTCTGGCAGAGGAACGGGTTGCACAGGCACGAGCGTCCCTCTATCGACCCGAGCGCGCAGTACGAGATTCATGCTTTTTACCCCCTCGGTTCTACCTACTCATCCCCAATGGCGCCGAAGTTGCGCACCAGAATCCCAAAGTCGAACAGCGTGACCTCCCCGTCGCCGTCCAGGTCAGCGTTCGGATTCCAGTTCGCATCGCCCGGAATACTACCAAACGCCGCCACCAGCTGCCCGAAATCGAACAGCGTCACTTCATTATCCCCGTCGATGTCGCCGTTTGTCAAGATGAAGTCTACGCGGGCATCTTTTTCCAGCGAAACGCCCGTCACCGTTTGCCTCAGCCAGTGTGAACCCTTTGCGGAGAGGTCAAAGCTGCCCCACAGTGCCGTCTGGAACTGGTATTGGCCCGCATCGTTGAGCGCAACGACATGCGTTTCCACAGGCGTCACCTCGCCGTGGGCGCGTGCCTCGACAGGGATGTTCATCCCCCCTGTCGGCGCGGCGTAATCGCCCAGCGTGATGACCCCACTCACTGTGCGGTAGCTCGCCACACCGCTGGCGGCGATGGTATACGTGCCGCTCACGCGCGTGCGCACCTCGTTCAGCGTGAGGTCAAACAGCAGATGCGCGACATCGCCCGGCGGAAACACGGTCGGTAAATCCATCGCGAACTGCGGGATAGGCTGATTCGGAGTGTCCACATCCGACCAGTCGATGGTGTTCACCGAGAGGATCGTCGCGGTATCACCGTCGATTTGCACCTCTCCCACAAGGGGCAGCGGGTTGGGGTTGGACGTGGTCTCCAGCACGGAACCTTGCAGGTCAGCGCGGATGAACAGCACCACCATCGGCCCGACGGCGAAGGCGTAACGATTGCCCCCCAGCGGCGTCAGCACACCTGCAACAGGTTCGCCCGTTTGCGTGACAGTCAGCGCGGAGACCAGCACGTCACCCAGCGGCACCGTGAACCGCCCGGCGGGGTAGGTGGAGGTGGGGTTGCGGGTGCGAAAGCCGTCAGTGGCGAACTCCGCGCTGGCGGGCAGGCTGACTGCGCCGGAATGAAGCAGGTCGGAGAAGAGGTCCATCAGCACCACCGTGCCCGCTTCGGGGTTCAACACCATGCTGAAGGAGCCTGCCGGTTTCGATGCCACGTTCCCCTCCACAAATGGGTTGACTTCCACCGGCACGGGCACGTTCTCCGTGGGCCCAAAACTGCTGAAGATGCCGGGCTTGGTGCGCGTGCCGGTGGGGTTCGTGTTGGGGTCGTAGTTACCCACCAGCGTACCGGAGGTAAACGCCTGCACCGATACGCGGACGTTGAGGTCGGAATCGGCAGGAGACATGAGAAAGTCGTACTTGCGCTGTGCCGATACGCAGGCACCTGCGACCAGCAGCGTAACCACCAGAAGTGCCTTCCATGCACGCATGGCAATCGCTCCTTTCTTCGCTGGAATCAGGACAAACGGTGAACGCTCCACCGCGAAAAAACTGCGGGCAACTGTTACTTGCACCTTGCGTTGACAGGGAAAGATTAGCACGTTTATCGATTTTCGTCAAGGGGGGGTGATGTGCGCGGTCTCTGGGCAAAAACCGGCCCGTGGTGGGGTCAAGGTAGCGATGCATATCATATCGTTGTCATGCCTCCATCCGTTTCTTGGTTGTGTATATATGATGTATTCGCCACAACACGTATAACTTGCACCACGCTGCGACACTATGCTCTCATCCTTAACATCGTTTTATTGCGCACCTATTTCCCTCTCTCGCAAGGCGGTTTCGACTAACTTCGTCACTGTCGGACTAGAGGCGAGGGCATCTAATACCGTGATTCGGGGAACAATATACGCTCCCGAAACCCCTTTAACCTGCCCCTGCCATCTCCCCTCGTAATCATAGGCATTCATCATTCCCGTAGGTGTTATGAGGAAAGCATTCCCCGTTACTAGCACCAATCTATGCTTCTCACATACATTGATGTGATAGGGACTAAACAGTGCCGTCAGTCTAAACGTACGCTGTGTCGTTGGACTACAGCGAACTACCGCGTTGTAGGGGTGTCTTATTAGTAGGAAACATTCATTGCGCGCAAAGTCCACATCCCAATCAATAATCCGTTCTACGATATCCCCTATCATTATCTTAGCATGAATCTCCCCAGATGCGTCGTGTATGGCGATAAAACCCCTTCGGTCGAGAGTTGCGAAATGGCTTTCTCCAGGATGAGCGCGCACGGATAACACATTCTGCCCCATCCGTTCCCAACTATCTGGTGCAGACAGAGGCGATGCAAAAATCAAGGGCCGTAACCGCCCCGCTGTATCGTAAACATTACCTGTAAGAAACACCGTTTGGGTAGAACTCTGGAGCAATAACAACTTACCCTGAAGAGGCTCGGGGATAGATATCCACCGCACCGCTGTCATGAAATGATTGTGCTTTCGCTCCAACAACAGAGACAATCGGCTCATCTGCTCAGACGGTAACATCCCCATCTGTTTGTCCGCGCTATAATAAAACAGCAACTCACGGGGCGTGATGCAAAAGGATACACCACGATATGTTGTGCGTTGCTGTGTGTAAAGCGGCAGTTCGAACCTCTGCCCATCAAATATCAGGTAGAGAGAGCTATAATCATTATATGCCAAAAGACACGGTAGCGTGACCTTCGGGGTAAATATGCCCATCTGCCAGCAGGTAAGTAATACGACCAATACCACGAAGGTCAAGCAAATGAACACAATTTTTCCCAGGCACGAAAAGCGATGCACTTCGGTTTCCCTATCCGCAAATTATTCGTCCATTCGGCAGTCGTATACACTGACCAGGTAATATCTCATTAGGAGGAAAGACGGGACTGGGTTTAGGAGGCACAGGGAACACTCGTGCTTTCGCGCAGTTCCACATGTCTTTCACCCATGTGCCACAAGCGTAACACGGGAATTGATATGCGCGCCCTCTCCTTTTGCTTTCTTTGATACAGTCACATAAAGCCTTCTCAAAGCGTATATCGGGTATCTGCTTCACTGGCTTACAATCTCGCTCACGAGGATCAGGGTATTCCCAACGCCCGGGCGCGGGAAACAGTGGGCAGGATTTACCTTCACCTGGCCAGAATCCCCAGCTAGCAGCGCCATCACACTGGATCAGGTCAAACCGGATGAACGCGTGATCATAGACGATACCGAGACGTGGCTTGACCTCACACCACGTGGCAAAGCCCAGTGGATCCGCTTTCATCACCACCCCGTTCCCCACATACGCATACAAGTTGACCCCACCCTCCAACCCAATCGGGTCTCGGGTCAAGAACCTGCCCGTCGCAGGGTCTAAGTAACGATGCGTCAGTAACAGTATACCCGTTTCCACGTCGGTGTAGTAGCCTTCTGTGTTGCAGCTGTGGTCTTACTCCTCACGCTCCCCGTTGTTGCTATCACTATTGAGGCTCATCAGTATCTTTGCTCCCCGGTACCAACCCCACAACAGAGCTACGCCCGCACCTATGAACCACAGCTTTAGTACAACACTCAAAGCCTCACGCATATAACCGGTCACGTAGGCTCCTACCAGTGGTACACACAGGCAAGCGAGAACCAGACCAAAGCAGCCGCCGAGCAGCCAACGCAAGCTGTAGCCAATTTGAAAGTTGAGGTTCACAACCGGTCCTCCCAAACGCTCTTCCCCGGTTCATTGACAACAATACCGTACAACATCCTGCAGAACACCGCCGAGCGCAAAGCCAAGGACAACCCCGATAAAACCGCCTGCTGCTACATTCTCTCGCCCCCGCCGTAGAGCAAGAAGGCTACAGAGCTCCCCCACCGCTCCTACACATACGGAAGTGAGTGGAAAACCACTATCTCCCCATGACCCCAAGCAGCACAATGAATCCGCGAAGGGGGCATCGCGAATGCAGAGGTCTACTCGCATTGCCAACCGAAGACACAGAACCATTACCGATATGATATAGAGAGGGATACCTACCTTCCACACAATCCTTGCCATGTCTGATACCTCCCTGCGTCTATGCTTATTTTGCGGGGTAGCAGTGGTAAGCCGACCCCCAGCAACCTCCTTGTCCTCCCCCACCCACAGATCCAGCAGGAGGAGGATTGAACACGCCTTTGCATGCCCATCCGACGATATCCAGTGCCAACTCATAGCAGGCACCACCAACCGCTCCACAGATAAAGCCCACTCCCGGTATAGAAAAGTTGCAGGCAACCTGCAGGATACATCCAGCACACGCTCCTCCTACAAACCCTGGCAGACGTTCGAGCTCCCTGTGGACGCAGCATATAAAGGAATCTCCCTGACCTTCGGAGAGACAAGTATGAATAGCATTGCCGACAGCTACCGCATACACAACACAATCTACTACGCAGAATAGTTTCACCAGCTTGGAAATCTTAGCCCAAAATGGATCCCTAGGCGTGGGTACAGGTCGCCATGTAGGGGGTCTTGGCTTTCCTTTGGGCAGTAATCCCCACGGGTCTGTATCCACCACAACACGGTTATTGACGTATGCGTAAAGGTTTGCACCTGCCCTTGGACCTATCGGGTCTCTGGTCAAGAACCTGCCCGTCGCAGGGTCAAAGTAACGGTGCGTGAGCAACATTATTCCGGTCTCCCCGTCGGTATGGTAGCCCCACTGCCCTTTGTAGCCGTAGGGGGTGGGGTTGGAACCAGAAGTGTCTCAATACACATCATCATGAGACCCCAGCGTCAACAACAATATCTCCTCTTATACGCCCGGACGAAGGTGTTTGTCCAAACCAGCCTTCTCATTCATCCAGCTCGCGCAACAGGTCGTCCACACTCCCTCGACGCACCTCCCCTCTGCGGTAAGCAGAGCGTGCCTCCTCCACCTCTTCTACCAGTTGCTGCCGGCGCAGACGGCGTAGACGGTTGGCAATAATTTCCACCACCATCCACTGCTCCTCCTCTGGAAGCGCTTCAACCGCTTCCAGAACCTGTTGCACCCCTTGCGGGAGATGAGTCTCCATAGCCATCGCGCGGGTTCCTCCTTTCTGTAGGCAAGTTTCACGGAACACGGCGGTTGCTACAGTATGATGATACTTCCAATCACACAGCTACTGCAAGAGAAAGCATTATCCTCAGCATACGTGATCATCCGCCCCGAAGTAGTCCTCAACGGCGTTCCAGCACGCTTGGCAAACCGCTACGCTCTGACACCGCTGCGTCACCTCTCGCAGCATGTGCTTGGCAGCCTCTCCGCGAATATGAAACCCTATCGTTTCGCAGATTTTCCACAGAGCCATATCGTCTACGTCTTGGGTCGAGCACAACCGGTCCACATACAGCAGCACCCTTTTTAAAGCGTCCAAGAGTTCTCGTTTTTGCACCTCATCCATGCGGTCAATCACCCAGTTGTCCAGAACGAATAGCACGTTCCATGCTGTGCCGTGACGCCACGGTGTTTCCTGAAGGAGCAGCGAAATCAAGTCATGCCAGGCAACATACTCCGCCCAGTCCACAATGGTCAGCCAGATATCCTCTTGCGGGTGCAGGATGTTTTGCAGAAACAGGCGTCGCTTGTCGGCTGCGGTGTAGCAGTAGGCATTCTCTGCTGCTTTGAACCCAGCCTCGCGCACCTTGATATGATAATGACATAGGCGGCGGCGAACGAAACGTCTTAGCGTATACCACACCTGCCGATGGATCCGGTTAGGTGCTTTCTTGTGCCAACCGTACACTTCCCAAATGAGCAGAGGTGTGATAAAGGTCACATCTGGGTCGTAATCGCTACGCACGCACTCCAGCACACGAGCACAAGCCTCGGCAGGGGACAACGATCCCAGTCGCTCTCTAAGACGCCTGAGGCTTTGGTCCCTACTGCCGCGTGCCCAACGCTTGAGCCAGTATCGCATGTAACAACAGTCGTGTCGTGCCGTCATATAGGTACGAGGACGGGCGGTCTTATTGGAACAGGAGTGGGTATGCGAGGCGGCCAGGGATAGGGCAGAGGAACGCATGGATAAAGACCTCCAGGCCATTCGGGAATGGGGGCGTTGAGAACCCCTTCGAAATACTTAATTTCATTATGAAAGTAGTTTTTCCAATGATTGTTGCAGTTATTGTCGATTTGGTTCAGCACCTCCTCCAGCCTCCGTTTCAACCCTTCTACATCTTTAACGTGCCCCCGATAATTTTCCCACTTCTCCAACAATGTGTGGTCTGGCCTTCGGGGAGCAGCAGCACACGGTTCGCTGGGGATGCATAAACTAGCCACAGGAGAGAGGTTATCTCGTATCTTTTGTAGATGTTCCTCGATCTTTCTTGCCAACTCACGTGCTTTAGCAACGGCCTCAAAACACTTCTCTTTATTATGTAGCCCCTGTGGGTCGGCTGTAGTCACCACCCCATTCCCTACATACGCATACAAGTTGACCCCACCCTCCAACCCAATCGGGTCTCTGGTCAAAAACCTGCCCGTCGCAGGGTCTAAGTAGCGATGCATATCATATCGTTGTCATGCCTCCATCCGTTTCTTGATTGTGTATATCTGATGTGTTCGCCACAACGCGTATAACTTGCACCAGCGCAATCAGCATGAGGAGAGCACTTGCGACCAAAAGCCATAACGCGGAGGTGATTGAGTAAGCGAGCGGTATAAGGTCTGGGAGCATGAACACTGTGTCCAATATCAGCATCGCTGCCACCGCTGAGGACTGTGGGAGAACATACCTCCGATCATTCCTTGCCAGCAACATTGCACCCAACCAGCCCAGCATGAATACACTATTTACCATCAAGACCCAACTGAAGAGAGACGTTCGGGGTTCATGCCGACCCAAGCGAACCCCTGTTACTCGTTCATCCGCATCCAGATATATTGTGATAGGTATATCGCTGCATACTTCATAATACAGGCGGGAAGTATAGCGGATGCCAAAGCCAAGCGATGTCACCAGCTTGTCTCGGGGCTCGCCTAAATCTTGAATAACGGCATCTACCGAGGTACTGTGGCGATATTTGTTTAGTTCTGATATACGAGACCTGCAGGGTAGTTGTAATAGAACTTCGATGAACAGTAGTCCCCAGATACTTCCCCACGCTCCGATCTGGAGTATGCCCACCACAACTCCCAAAATTGTCATTGACCCACTTATCCTCATAGTACGGACCTAGTGATCTTAGAAATACAGCAAGCAATGCACGATTTCTTGCTGTTTGCACAATTGATTCCGTGCGCATTCGCAAAGATATCGTGCGGATCTATACGTGAGCCAAAATACCCAAACGAGGCGCGATATAGTGTATCTTGCAATACCTCCCTGCAGACTCCGCTCAGGTGTGCGCACGTCTCGCTGCCGCTGCAGCGAGTTATCTCACAAGTTGCCACACAATGTGCCAACTTATCATTGGCAGTATGCTCCAAAACCTCATAACCCTTCTGAAGTCCCCTTAGAGCACATGCTATGCAACGTGTCACATCAAATAAACCGGGAGGCAAGACAGGTCCTATTCTTGGTGGGAAATACCATAGCCCACTCGGATCCACCTCGTTTACCGCGTTGTTCCCCACGTAAGCGTACACATTCACACTTGCCTCACATCCCGCCGGGTCTCTGGTCAAGAACCTGCCCGTCGCAGGGTCTAAGTAGCGATGCGTCAGTAACAGTATACCCGTTTCCACGTCAGTATAGTAGCCCCATTGGGCTTTGTAACCGTAGGGCAAATGGGATAATGTATCAAAATCTGCTTTCGCCTATCGCAGCTCTATCGATGCAATGAGTTTGCGTAAGCATTGTTTATGCTCTTCATCCCGACATCCATCCGCCAAAAACTGTAGCAACTTGGTTCCATTATCCCACACAACGAACAAATACAAGATGCCCGGTGCGGAGAGCTTAAGTGCAGGGTGACCGCAAACCTTGGTACTCTCCTTTAGCAACACCCTATCCTTCATCAGTTCTGAAATCCACCTCTCCATCGCCCGCCTGGCATCTCCACGCCGCTCGTAAGTGAGCGAACGTATGACCACTGTGCACCCCTCGCCTCGCAACCACACCTCCTGTACCGCTGCCCATGATGGAGAAGCAATATACTTCGGCACAGGGGTGGGACACTGCGGGGGCGACACAATACTGAAGTTGGGCAGCTGGACGCGCAGTCCCCCTACAGAAGTCTCCTCAATAGGAACTTCAATCCGCCGGTAATCTATAGGGCGAGTCACATAAATACCCAGCCAGTACACTAGGACCGCTGCTCCCAGAACAATGCCCCAGAACATAAACCTTCGTCGGAAGTACTGCACTATACTCATCTTTCCATCCCGTGATACTGCTGCCAACAGCGACGTAGCATGGAGTCCCGAATACGGTCAGCTAGCTGCCTGCTTGGTTCCTCAAACCAAGCACAAACTCGTTTCACACACTCTACACAACAGAAATTACCGCCGCCGCGATCCGAACCCCCTTCGCGCCAACAGGGATGCTCTTTGGGCACCGGAGGCAATCGATTATTGGTCTCAAAACAGTCGATTACACTATCGCATAGCCTTTTCACCAGGTCGTCAATCTCGTTATATTGTCTCGCCCACCACTGGCAAACCGCCTGAGCACACCTATAAGCAGGGTCAGTTTTAGGTAGTCCTATCACACCTCCAAGGGTACTACAGCTGATGTTGGGCATCTTTCTGGAACAAGGGGCTTTAGGCAATATCTGCAAACCTCTGCTGTCACTCAGCACCACCACCCCATTGCCCACATACGCATACAAATTGACCCCACCCTCCAACCCAATCGGGTCTCTGGTCAAGAACCTGATCGCAGGCACCAGAGGCTCGCGTATCCAACAGGTTCTGGCATTCCCTATCCCGCCAGCTGCCGAAGCACTGCCTCATCTTGCTGCATCACCAACTCCGCTATCGCTACCTGCGTGGTCAGTTGGGGGTCTTCGGGCAGCAGATCCAGCCCATACGGCGTCTCTATTAGCAGAATCCGCTGTCCCTCCACCAGCCCAAGGCGATGCATTACCTCGTCGGGTAGCCCTACCTCCGCGTGCCCGGTTA
>JAIMBJ010000051.1 GCA_023511455.1 Bacillota bacterium | reverse complement strand
GGAGTGCCCAGCGTCATGCCGCGCACTCCACTGCGTTGCACCCGTCCCCCGGGACGGGTGAGGATTGAAACTGTTCTCCAGCAGGCACATTCACCCGCCCCGACAGTTGCACCCGTCCCCCGGGACGGGTGAGGATTGAAACCTCATTGGCGGCAAATACAATGCTCATGCCCTGCCCGTTGCACCCGTCCCCCGGGACGGGTGAGGATTGAAACCATATACCGCGTCTCAGCCTCCTTCAAAATCGCGCACGTTGCACCCGTCCCCCGGGACGGGTGAGGATTGAAACACAAAATCTGAGAGCCGGAGACCGCGGACTTGGGCAGTTGCACCCGTCCCCCGGGACGGGTGAGGATTGAAACCCAAGACGCAAACGGGCTAAATAACGCACCTGCGTTAGGTTGCACCCGTCCCCCGGGACGGGTGAGGATTGAAACATGCCCGCAATGCCGTACGGTGGGGTGGTGGCAGCAGGTTGCACCCGTCCCCCGGGACGGGTGAGGATTGAAACTCCACCAGCATGCGGTCAACGTCGCGCGCCGCTTGGTTGCACCCGTCCCCCGGGACGGGTGAGGATTGAAACCACCGGAACCTGCGCGGAATTGCGTGCCAACCGGTTGCACCCGTCCCCCGGGACGGGTGAGGATTGAAACGCTGGTGGTGATCTCCCACGCGCCCTCACCGTTGCATGTTGCACCCGTCCCCCGGGACGGGTGAGGATTGAAACTCGCGCGAAACTCCAGCAGCACGGGCGGCACCCGGTTGCACCCGTCCCCCGGGACGGGTGAGGATTGAAACCCGGGAACCGTGGGCAACGCGAATCGGCTTACCCTGTTGCACCCGTCCCCCGGGACGGGTGAGGATTGAAACAAACGACTGCTGCGCTAGCCAGAAAGCAATACGCGCGTTGCACCCGTCCCCCGGGACGGGTGAGGATTGAAACTTTGCCAGAAATCGCGTTTCGGCAAGAGTATCTGGTTGCACCCGTCCCCCGGGACGGGTGAGGATTGAAACGTGGATGGGCCGGATGGGGAGACAGCCCAATCTGGTTGCACCCGTCCCCCGGGACGGGTGAGGATTGAAACAAGCGCGGCGGGCGGTATCACGAACTTCTACGCATCGTTGCACCCGTCCCCCGGGACGGGTGAGGATTGAAACGCTGGTGTGGGAAGTGATTCGCACGCGCGAGCAGCGTTGCACCCGTCCCCCGGGACGGGTGAGGATTGAAACCTTGACGTGGACAGGAGATACGGAAACCGTCGAACGGCAGTTGCAACCCTCCTTCACCACCACTGGGTACTGTAACGAAGCGAGGAAGGCGGAGAACGCGGAGGGCAAAAACTTTCCCCCTCTCCCAACGCTGCGGGAGAGGGGGGAAAGCAGGGTCGTTCCGTCGATTCAGCCCTCTGTCCCGTCGCTCGACGCTTCGGGCAGGAGCAAGGAGGGTGCCCTTTTTATGGCTGGTCGTGCCACCAGTACTTCACCCACACGTCCGTCCACACGGCTGGCCACGGCTTGCACAGCTCGCGATGCGGCATGAACTTGGCGTGACCGTCCATGTAAGCCCAGTTCTGCCCCAGCGAGTGGCGCGTGTGGCTGTTCGGGTTGATGGGCGTCGGGTTGCCCACGCACGCACCGATGCTGCTGATGCCCTGCCAGCACGTCTCGCAATTGACCGCCTGCAACGGATAGCCGGGGTAGTTGGCGAAGGGCGCACGCCACGCGTCCATGTCCTTGTGCTGTCCGTCCATCAGCATCACTTTGGTGGCGGGCGACACCACCGCCGCCAGCGGCACCGGCGGGAACGCCTGCAGACAGCCCAGTTCGCCACGCGCTTGCGACTCCACGTGGTTCGGGTTGGTCAGCGTGTACACGTTCCAGCCGTAGCTGAAGGGGCGTCCTTTGCCGGTATCGCCTGGGAAGCACATGAAGTCGGGATACGCCCAGCCGTTCCACCGGCACTGCCCACCTGCGGGCACACTGCTGTCCGCCGTCCAAACCACCACACCTGTTGCCTGCACGTTCGCGCTGTTGCACCAGAAGATGTCCAGGTTCTTCAGATAGGGGGCGATTTTGGTCTCGATACGGGCGTCGACGTTGCGCCGTCCGCACGGACCGTAATGCCCCAGCGCGCCGCCCGGGTTGGGCCAGATGGAGTGGTCGCGCGGCAGGGTCTCGTCGTAATCCTGCGTGTACATGATGACGCCCAGCGCAATCTGCTTGACGTTGCTCAAGCAGGCCGACTGACGGGCTTTCTCCCGTGCCTGGGCGAACACGGGGAACAGGATGGCTGCCAGTATCGCGATGATAGCGATGACCACCAGCAGCTCGATCAGGGTGAATGCACGTCTCATAGCGGTGTAACCTCCTTTGGCTGTAATGTATGACACCGGCAGGCAACTGTGCCTGTCGGGTTTTCCCGTCATCAACCCCTCCGCGAGGAATCGCGCACCACCAGATGTGCCTTCAGCAAGACCTGCTGCGGCGCCACAGAGGGGTTTTCCATGCGCCGGAACAGGAACTCCCATCCCAGCCGACACATCTCCCGTACCGGTTGCACCACGGTGCTGAGCCGTCGCTCCAGATACTCGGTGTCGGTGATTCCGTCACATCCCACAATCGCCACATCATCCGGCACCCGAATGCCCCGCTCGCACATCGCACGGTACGCGCCAATCGCCATCTCATCGTTGAAACAGAACAGACCATCGGGGCAGGGATGCTCGTCCAGATACTCCAGCATCCGGTCTCGGGCAGAGGGACGCGAGGAGTGTTCCGCCACGATGACCAGCGGCTCCAGACCCGCCTGCCGCATGACCTGCGCGTAAGCATCATAGCGGGCGTCTCCGACATGGTTGCCGTACTCGCACACCAGATAGGCAGGACGGCGACACCCCACTTGCAGCAGGTGCTGTACCGCCTCCATCGCCCCCGAGTACAGGTCTACGCCCACGAAATCGCCCTCTTCCACATAGTACGCACCCATGCTGACCAGCGGGGTGCGCACCAGCGGGTTTGCCTCGCGATACACCCTGACGCAGCGCGGCGAGTCCAGCGCGATGATGCCATCCACGTGCCACTGCGGGAACTTCTCGCAGTACGCGCGCCAGTCGGGATGCTTGACCATATCGGTGATGATAAGCTCGAAACCGTGCGGGCGCATCTGGTCCATCAGCAGGTTCACCACCTCCGTGTGGTAAGGCGCCAGCGTCTCCGCCCACAGCGAGACGATGTCGGTTTTTCCCGTCACCAGCGCACGTGCCACCCGGTTGGGGCGATAGCCCATCTCTCTCGCCGTCTCCAGCACCTTTTGCCGTGTTGCCTCCGAGATAAACGCACCGCCTCGCCCGCTCAGCACTTTGGACACTGTCGCGGTAGACAGATTCAACCGGCTCGCGATGTCTTTAATCGTGACTCGCATCCCTTCCCCCTAACAGGTAAACGATTAACGGCAAACCATTAACGGTAAACGATTAACTACCTTTATCATACTCCGCCCCGTTGCATTTGTCAAGGGGTTTCGAGAGATTTTGCGGAAAAATCCGGCAAAGATGCGGTAGGCGACTCTGCGTTTTGCTCTGGTCCACAGGGGAAGGAAGTCGTCCCCAAGATGCATCCAGAGGAGTTATCGAACACCCCTGCTGTCACCTGCATCATAGCATGTCTGCTCTGTTCCCTGTGAAAATCATAGCACACATGAGTTAATATGATAGTTCACAGTGCCGGTATCTTCGAAGGTGAAACCGGAACCTTTTCTCCCCCGGCAGAGCAACCTCTGGAAAGGGCGGTGTATTCTACCATTTGTGGGCTGCTACCAGACTTATACCGTCATTGAAAGACAATAAATAGAGAGATTACGCTCCGCCGCGCATTCCCCGGCTTTTCCGAAAAACCTCGCAGAAAAACGAGCGTCAACCCCTTGACAAATGCAGCGCGATACTGTATAGTGTAAGCAATGGGATTATCATAGCAGTCATAGCAAAGGACGGAAAAAGTGATACCGTTACACCTGAACCCACATCTGCGCACTCCGCTCTACGTGCAAATCGTGGAGCAGGTCGAGTCGGCGGTTAGCGCCGGGCAGTTGACACCAGGTACTCCGCTGTGGTCTGCCCGCGCGATTGCCCGGCACTATGGCATCAGCTACCAGACCGCCGAACGCGCGTTGACCCTTTTGGCGCAGCGTGGGGTGGTGGAACGGACGCGACGCGGCACTGTCATTGCAGCCAGCCGTCCAAAACAGCCGGTGCAGCAACATCTGGTTGCCCTGATCTATACCTGGCAGATACCGGGTGCGCGTCCTTCCTATTCGGTTGGGGAGATGCGCATGTTGCACGCGGCGGCGGAAGAGTGCGCCCGGCATCTGTGGGGAAGCCTGCTGCTCCATTTCCCCGATAAAGGCGCCTCTGCCAGCTACCTGCAGGAGTGGGAGCGACATCATCGTTTTGACGCCGCCCTTGTGTTTGGTCCCCTGCACGACGAAGGCTTGCTCTGGATGCAGCGACGTGGCTACCCAGTTGTTGTGGTCGACGCCGAGCCCGAGGTTCCTATCCCGCGTGTCGTACAGGCAAACCGCGAAGGCATGGGACAGGCAGTCCGCGAGCTGATTCGACTGGGACACCGGCGTATCGGTTTCCTGACCGGACACTACATGCCTCATTACGCACAGCGGTTCGAGGGCTACATGGATGCGCTGCAGGAAGCAGGCATCACCCCCGAGGCAAGCTGGGTGATGCAGCATGGCCAGCCTCGTCCGAGGGTGCAGGACGCCCTGCGGCGGCTGCTGGAAGTACGTCCCCCCTTGACGGCTATCGTGGGAGCGTCGGACATCCTGTTAGCGTTCGCCTATCCCGCGATTACGGAGATGAGCGTTCGGGTGCCGGAAGAGCTCTCGCTCATCGGCTTCGATGACGAGCCTTTCTGCACCACCATGCAGCCGCCCCTTTCGTCCGTGCGGGTGGATTTGGAGCAGCTGGCGCGTACCGGTGTGCGCCTGCTGATGGACATGATGGACGGCAAACCGGTGCCGCACCGGGTCGAGATACCCGCCCAGGTGGTGCTGCGCGACTCGTGCGCACCACCCTTTTCGCACAACACTTTCACATCTCAACACCAAAAGGAGGGTTCACCATGAAACGCAATCACGGCTTCACCCTGATTGAGCTGCTGGTGGTTATCGCGATTATCGCGATACTGGCAGCGATTCTGTTCCCGGTGTTCTCACAAGCCCGGGAAAAGGCAAGGCAGGCTTCGTGCCTGTCCAACATGAAGCAGATTGGTCTCGCGATGATGATGTATCTGCAGGACTATGACTATACATCGATGCGAGACACTTTCTGGACGTTCGACCGTCCTGGCTACTGCTGGAACGGGATGCTACAACCCTACGTGAAGAACACAAGCATCTTCAAGTGCCCCAGCCACGGCTTGCCCGCCAACGCGCTGGACTGGGACAACACCCAGAACTATGACCCCTGGCTGGAGTATCGCGGCAAGTCCTACGGAATCAGCGTCTACGGCATCGTACAGTGCACGGTGACGCCGGACGGCACCTGGAACACCGAGACGCTGAAGTATCCGTCAGAGCGCATCGCCTTCTACGAGGTGAAAGCCAACGACGGTTCCGGCTGGGGCGATAACGCCTGGTGGGTGTATCAAAGTGGACAGCCAGACGGTGGGCCCGAGGGACAGCGTCTCGCCTTCCGACATAACGACGGAATGAACACCATCCACATGGACGGACACGCAAAGTACTACACGAAGCAGTTCCTGCAGAACCTGATGGACATCACCAAGACGCCTCGCCAGCGTGGTCCAGGCGAGAGCCAGTACCTGTTCTACCGGATGATTTACTATCCGTGGAGCCCGGACATGAGCCCGCAGCAGTAAGGACGCACCTCACAGGGTTGTCGGGGGAGGTTCCGGCAACCCTGCGTGGCTACGCCTGTCATCCATAGAGGAGGATGTGATGAAGAAAGAGATCAACCCGGTAGTGGCTATCGTGGTGGTTGTGGTGATTGTGGCGGCGGTCATCTTCTTCTACTTCCGCGCTACCGCGCCGGAGGGAGTAAAAACCCCAACCCCACCGCCACCGAACCCACCTGGGGGAATACCGGTACCGACCGAGTAGGTTTGGCTGTTGTCTGGAGGTGTAGGGTGCGAAAGCGCAGCTGGTAGAACAGCAACTGTGCCAGGCGGGAATTACCCCCTCCCCGATGGGTTCATATAAAGCAAGGGCGGTTTACCACCGCCCTTGCAGCGCTTTTGCGCCTCGACAAGGCGCACGGCTGGGGTGTATAATGTGAATCGCGCTTTCCGTTGTACGAGGCTTGCTCGAGTCATGGGAGGAGAGATGCCGCCAGCAGCGTTTCCGCGTCGGGTGACTGACTTTCGTGGCAAGGTGTTGACCTTAAAAAGTGTCCCCCGGCGCATCGTGTCCTTAACGCCGGGAACCACCGAGGTGCTTTTCGCCATCGGTGCGGGCAAGCAGGTGGTGGGCGTGACCAGCTACTGCGACTATCCGCCCGACGCGAAGCGACTGCCCAAAATCGGCGATATGCGCGTGAACGTGGAGGCGGTGGTGGCGAAGCGCCCCGATTTGGTGGTCGCGGATGGTGTACTCAATCGCCGGTTTATTCCCACGCTGGAGCGGCTGAGGCTGCCCCTGCTGGTGGTTGCCCCCAGGACATGGCTGGACGTCGCGCGGCTGATCCGCCTGCTGGGCGAAGCAACAGGTCATGAAAAAGAAGCCGCACCGCTGGCGCAACGATTCCATCAGGCGCAACGAGAGGCTCGTTCTCGTTCTGCCATTGGGCAAAAGCCGGGCGTGCTGTTTGCGCTGAACGTGGAACCGTTACCCATGTGGGTAGCCGGACGTGAGCTGTTCGTGGACGACATGATTCACCTCGCGGGCGGACGTAACGTCGCCGCAGATGGAGGGACGAACTACTATCCCCTTTCCGCGGAGGCATTGCTGGCACGCAACCCCGACGTTATCATCACCACCGTACCCGAAGACCGCCTCACCCCGCTGTACGAACACCCGGTGCTGAAACAACTGAAGGCGGTGCAAAACAAGCGGGTCTACAGTGTAGACTCCAACCTGTTCGTGCGCCCCACACCTCGCCTGCTGAAAGGGCTGGAACTGTTGCGGGAGATTATCGCTAAGGCGCAGCGAGGGTAAGCCGATGCCCATGGTCTGGTTCAGGCGCTACCGGGTGCTTGGCATATTGCTTCCCGCGCTGGTCGTTGCCACAGTAGTGGCAGCGCTGTGCATGGGCAGCGAACCGATTGCACCACAGCAGGTATGGCGCATCCTTCGGGAAGGAGGCTCTTCCAACGATAGCCTGAGCGTCATCGTATGGCAACTGCGCCTGCCACGCATGACCATGGCGGCGATGGTAGGGGTGTTACTGAGTGTGGCGGGAGTGA
The DNA here is from genome assembly GCA_023511455.1 of Bacillota bacterium. Taxonomy (NCBI): domain Bacteria; kingdom Bacillati; phylum Bacillota; species Bacillota bacterium. The sequence continues at coordinate 11,727 of JAIMBJ010000051.1, read as the reverse complement.
TTCTGCAGGGCTTGCTGCGCAATGACCTTGCGGACCCCTACACTATTGGCGTCTCGTCGGGTGCGGCAATGGGCGCGTCCGCAGCGGTGCTGGCAGGTTGGGAAGCAAGATGGCATGGCTTCGGCGTGCCGGTAGCGGCTTTTGTGTGCGCCATCATCGCCATCGTGCTGGTGTTGATGGTAGCGCGTCGGGAAGGCGTGCTGCGCGTGTCGGTGTTTCTGCTGGCGGGGATTGTGGTGGGGTCGTTCATGTGGTCGGTGGTCACGCTGATGCTGACGCTCGCAGGGGCGGATGTGGGGCGCGTGCTGTTCTGGCTAATGGGCAGCTTCGCCGATGCCGAGTGGGTGCGCATACGACTGCTTCTACCGTTTGTGGTACTGGGTATTCTGGGACTGCGTGCAATGGCTTACGGGCTGAACGCCTTCGCGCTGGGCGAAGAAAGCGCGGCGCACCTGGGCTTTGAGGTAGAGCGACTGAAAAGGGGGGCCATTGTGCTGGCGGCGCTGTGCACGGCGGCAGCGGTATCGGTCAGTGGCATCATCGGTTTCGTGGGGCTGGTGGTACCACACATTGCGCGGCGGCTGTTCGGCTCCGACCACCGACAGTTGTTCTGGAGTGCGGCTGTGCTGGGCGCGGTACTGATGGTCTGGGCAGACACGCTGGCGCGAAGCGTCGCCCGACCGGCAGAGATACCAGTTGGAGTGATTACCGCTTTGATAGGCGCGCCGTTTTTCATCACATTGCTGAGGCGGGAGCGGCTGGTGTGAGAGGTCGTCCTGTGGATTATCCTGTAGCATAGAGTGCAGTATCGCTGGTAAGAGCCTGCTCAATCCTGCGCACCACGTGAGGAGGAACATGGCAAGGAAAAAGGATAGTGAACGAAAACCGGCTACCGAACAGGCGATTATCGAGGAGGCGCAGCGCGAGCTGCGTGTGATATGGTGGCGGTACATGCTGTGGATTACCATACTGATGCTGGTAGCGCCGCTGGTAATGACGGTTCTGGCGGCATTGCTGCGGCTGGGACAGGTGAGTTTTCTGGTGTTGAACTTCGTGGTGGTGTTCGTGCTGGTTCAGGTCATGCTGCATCATGTGCGGCAGAGCTATCTTCGCCTGAAGCAACTGGGGCGGACGGCGGTGCAGAAACACCTGTGGCAGGCGGCGCGAGTGGCGCTGGAACCGTTCTCACGCTTTGGCAACCGGGGCTTTGACTGGGATGGCGAGGCGCACTACCTGCTGATGCGCACTTACCTGTCTCTGGGAGACGCCCCTCGTGCGGCGAAGGTACGCGATTTTCTCTTGCGTCACCGCAGGGGCAAATGGGCAGAGCGCGCCCGAAAGGCTGTTCTTCTGGAGGAGGAAGGCTAGTCCTCCTCTTCCTCCTCGTCCTCGTCTTCGAAGTCGAAGCCTTCGATGTCATCCAGATCCATACTGGGATCGGTGTAGCGTCCAATCTCCTCCGCGCGGAAGACGTGCACCACAAAATCCTCGCGCTCGAAACGGGGCATATAGCTCGACACGATGTCTTCGTCGATCATCGCCACCAGCGTCTCCTCCTGCTCCGGAGCAAAATCGCCCTCCAGCAACAGGGTGGCGTAGATGGTGCCCGCAGCATAGTGGATATCTACCTGACCGATTCGCTCGTTGTTACGCCATATCAGATAGATCTCCGAGCTTTCAGTGCGAACCAGCCGATTCAAACGCACGTTGTTCATGTTACTTCTCCTGTAGTCTGTCCAGCGATCTCACCTGCACTCGCGCCTCGCCTCGTGCTACGGTAAAACGAACCGCCTGCATCTCGGTTTCCACAAGGTAACTGTATTTGCCGATAGTTACCTTGACGCCGGGGTAGACCACCCCGCGCACCACCACCTCGGCACGAGTAGGAGCGTTCACTGCGATGGTGATGCTGCGTTTTTCGTGCTGTAGTTCCTTCAGCCGTGCTTCCAGGCGACGGCGGTGCGCCATCAGCCGCTGTATCGCCTCCTTCTTCTCCGGCGAGGTAACGTCCGCAGTCACCGAAACAAAAGGACGCAGGGCGAGGTTAATCTTTTGTATGTTATCCTCGCACTGGCGCATCTCCTCTGCGATTTCAAACAGCCGCTCGTCGCCGAGCGTGTCCACACCCGCTACCACTTCGGTGGGCGTCCATGCAGGTGTACCAATAGTATACGCCTCAACGCCTTCAAATGCCACAATGCGCCCCCCCGCCAGGGAGGCGTTCTCATTTAAAGCGATGACATAACGACGGGTGCTTATGGTGCAATCCTGCACGCCGGAACCCAGCAAGATATTTCCGTCTGCAGCAATCTCCGAACGCTGGGCTCCCTGAGCCAGATAACAGCTCCCTCTCGCGCTCAGCGCAGCCTCTTCACACCGTCCACCGATAGCCGCGTCGCCCTGAACCTTCACCTGCGCGCCCGCCAGCAGGTTGCCTTTCAGAACGAGCGATGCGGCAAACTGGCACGCGGTTCGGATGTCTTCTGCCACCGGTATCGCCGGCAGGACGCACAGTTTCTCGCCGGAGAGATACACATAGCCCGATGCCTCTGCGGTAAATTGCAGGTTATCCTCCGAGGCGGTCACGTTGTCTCCTGCACGCAGGTTTGCCTCTTTGCCCGGTCGCTGAGGTACGTTCTGAGGAGGAAAGGTCAAGGTACGTCCGGGGCGTCCGTGCTGCGCAGGCACCACCGTAGCAATCAGCTGCCCCGTCTGCACGTAGCGCGCAGGGTCTATCTGCAGGTAGTCAATGCTGCCGTCCGGCAGGTAGGGGAGAGGACGTAACACCGCTTCCTCGGGCAGGCGGTAGTTGACTTTGGCGTCGACCCCATGCACGGGCAGTACGCCCTGTGCGACCACTGCCTGCACCTTATTGGCAATATTCGTCGCACGCTCGATGGTATCGCGAATCGCCTGCTGGTCAATCCCGTAGGCGACACCCATCTTCTCCAGTGCCTGTACCACATCTGCCACTCTGACAGGGTTCCCGTCGCCTTGAGGCGGTGCTACCACCAGCATCGCCTGCGTTTTGTCCTCGTTGAAAAACACCCAGAAACTACCATCCACCGAAGCCTGCGCTGAAGGCTTAATCGCCATGATGTCGTCCTCCTCAAGACGTGCGCGTATATGGCTTCACCAGCAACTCTTACCGATACATGCAGGGTAACTGAAACGGCTCGTTCCAGCTTGCGAAAGCCACCTGTAAGTATTATCGGAAGGAAGTCTTCCTCTGCTGAGGCAGAAGGAGATTTTCTGCACGAGATGTAATTAAACGATTAACAAACGAACATCTCACACGGGTTCACAGAGGTTAGCCGATGTTTTCCTTTCGGAAGTGGACAGCATCCTACCCCACCAGCGTCGCCGGGGCGCGTGTGCAGGAGCCTGCAGCCACAGCGGTAGCCTCCACAGGGCGCACCTTAACGCTGAGAGCATGGGTTCTTGGCATCATCTGCGTCATACTGGTCGACCTGTGGATACACTGGGCGGAGCTGGTGCTGGGTCAACGAGGGCACACTGCCCTCGCGAACACTTCCATTCCCGTCGGCGCGTTTAACGCACTGGTTGCGCTGGTGGTACTCAACCAGCTTTTGCGACGGGTGGCGGCGCGCTGGGCGCTGAGCCCGCAGGAGCTGCTGGTTATCTACGTCATGATGACGGTAGCCACCGTGCTTTCCTCTTCGGGCGCACTGCATTTCATCGTGCCGACAGTGACCGCTGCCTTCTACTACGCCTCTGCCGAAAATCAATGGGCAGAGCTGTTTCATCGCTACGTCCCCGACTGGCTGGCGCAAAAGAATGAGTTCGCGCTGAAGTATTTTTATCAGGGCAATGCACCCGTACCTCTGGGGTTATGGTGGAAGCAGATCGCCGTCTGGACGCTGTTCATGACCGTGTACACTTTCACCTGCCTGTGCCTGATGGCAATCTTGCGTCGCCAATGGGTGGAGCGCGAAAGGCTCACCTTTCCTACCGTTGCCCTGCCCCTCGCCCTTATCCGCGAACCCCAATCCCTGTTCAGCAACCGCCTGCTGTGGCTGGGCTTTGCCATTCCCTTTGCGCTGGGCACCTTGAACACGATCCATCTCAACTATCCTGCTGTGCCAGAGATCCCCCTGCGGGCTACCAGCCGTCTGGACCTCGCGCAGTGGGTGACGACGCCACCCTGGAATGCCATCGGGTATACTCCCATGTCTTTCTATCCCTTTGTGATCGGCATTGCCTACTTGCTGTCGCTCGAGGTGACCTTTAGCTGCTGGTTTTTCTACCTGGTGACGAAAGCCGAGTTAGTGCTGGGTTCGGCGATGGGATGGACAGCAGCGGCAGGAGGCGCAGCGCAAAGCGTGTATCCGTGGACCGGACACCAGGGAGCGGGAGCGTTCCTGGGACTGGCGATGATCAGCCTCTATCTGGCTCGAAAACACCTGAAAGAGGTCTGGCAGACCGCATGGAGCGGGAAGGGCGATGATAGCGATGAGCCGATGCCATACCGCTGGGCGGTGCTTGGCTTCTTTGCCGGTTTAACCGGTAGTATGGCGTTTTGTGTGGTGGCAGGCATGAGCTGGGGGGCGGCAGCGATACTGGTGCTTCTTGCCCTGTCTTACATGATGGCAGCGACGCGTACCCGCGCCGAAAGCGGCAATGCGTGGCTTTTTGGTCCCAGCGTGGATGTGTATCAGCTGATGACCACCACCTTCGGCACAACGGGCTTCCGTATACAGGACCTGACCATCCTGGCGTACATGCGCGCGCCGCTGGCGAATTTCGACCTGCGCTGTATCTCCATGCCCCACCAGCTGGACGGCTTCAAGATGGGCGGCGAGATGCGGGCAAACCTGAGGCAGGTCGCCATCGCGATGATGACCGCAATTGCGCTGGGATTTGTCGTCTCGTTCGTCATCGCCTTAGCCATCTGGTATCAGTTCGGAGCGGGTGCCAAAGCCGAACCTTGGCGCACCTACATGGGGCGAACCCCCTTCGACGCGCTCGCGGACGCCATCAAGACGCCTCTGAAGGCGGATACCAACGGCACCATTGCGGTGGTGTTCGGCTTCCTGATTACTGTGGTGTTGACGATCCTGCGCACCCAGCTCAGCTGGTTCCCCTTCCATCCCGTTGGCTATGCGATTGCCCACACGCTCACCATGCAGATGGTATGGCTACCCTTCATCATCGCATGGGTGTTGAAATGGGCGGTACTGCACTTCGGCGGGATGAAGCTCTACCGCCAGTCACTGCCGTTCTTCTTCGGCTTAATTCTGGGTGACTTTCTGAACGGTGGCTTCTGGACGCTGGTCGGGTGTTTCACCAACATCAGCGTGTATCCGATTAACTGGTAGGCGCACGCCAACCGGTTCAGAAAAGACACACCTTGACACGGAAGTACCGCCCCTGTATACTATTCAGGGTGGATATTGGGAATCGTGTTTATCTTACTGTAGATGTTCAGGAGGGACTGCTTACTTGGAACGCATTACAATCACCGGGGGCGTACCTTTACAGGGCGAGGTCTGCGTGAGCGGTAGCAAGAACGCCGCGCTTGCCATCATGGCAGGGGCGGTTCTGGCATCGGAGCCGGTTATTCTGCACAACCTTCCCCTGATTACCGATATTTACACGATGATGGCAATGCTGCGCCGCCTGGGCACTGTGGTAGAGTTCATCTACCCACGCTCACTGTTGATTGATGCCAGTCGTATCAGTCACCTGGAAGCGCCACATAACCTGGTCACCCGCATGAGAGCCTCGTTCAGTGTCACCGGACCGCTGGTAGCGCGTTTCGGCTTCGCGAAGGTGCCGCTACCCGGTGGTTGTGATATCGGCGCGCGACCGGTGGATTTCCACATCAAGGGGCTGCGCCTGCTGGGAGCGCGGGTAGAGATGGACGGCGATTTCGTCACTGCCGAGGCGGGACGGCTGAAAGGCAATACCATTTATCTGGACTATCCGAGTGCCGGCGCCACGCAGCATCTGATGACCGCGGCGGTACTGGCTGAGGGCACGACGGTGATTGAAAACGCCGCGGAAGAGCCCGAAGTGGTAGACCTGGCGAATTTCCTCATCGCGCTCGGCGCACGCATCGAAGGGCACGGCACGCGACGCATCACCATTGAAGGCGTGTCCCGCTTGCGTGGTGGCGAATATACCATCATCCCTGACCGTCTCGAAGCCGGTACCTACGCCGTTGCCGCTGCCATGACGCGGGGCAAAGTGCGCATCGTCAATGCCAACCCAGAGCACATGACACCGGTGTTGCTGAAGTTGCAGGAAGCCGGCGTGCAGATCGAGACGGATGAGGCAGGGGTGCAGGTGCACCTGCAGACACGCCCCAAAGCGGTGAACATCAAGACCATGCCTCACCCCGGTTTCCCCACCGATATGCAGCAGCCGATGACCGCCCTGCTGTGCGTGGCGGAGGGAGTATCCATTGTGACCGAAACGGTGTACGAACGCCGTTTCCGATACGTGCAGGAACTGCGCAAGATGGGCGCGGACATCGAACAGGAAAACCGTACCGCCGTGGTGCGCGGTGTGGAGAAGCTGTACGGTACCACTGTAGAAGCCACCGACCTGCGAGCGGGTGCCGCACTGGTGATTGCGGGGCTTGGCGCGGAGGGTGAAACGACCATCGAAGAGATACATCATATTGACCGGGGCTACGAAGACCTGGTCGCGAAACTACAATCGCTGGGAGCACAAATCCTGAGGCAAAGCGATCAACCTGTTGCCGTTTCTGTGGAAGAGGTGCCAGTGTGTTCCGTTTGACACCTGAGCTGGGTATCGACCTGGGAACAGCGAATATCGTGGTCTACCTGCGGGGTAAGGGCATTGTTCTGCGCGAGCCGTCGGTTGTGGCTATCTCTACGAAGAACAAGAAAGTGCTGGCCATCGGCGAAGAGGCGCGCTTAATGCTGGGGCGCACACCGGGGCACATTGTGGCTATCCGCCCGATGTCCGACGGCGTCATCGCCGACTACACCACCACCGAGAAGATGCTGGAGCACCTCATTGCGAAGGTATGTGGCAGGCGGCGATTCCTGAAGCCCCGCGTGCTGGTGTGCGTGCCATCGGGAGTCACCAACGTGGAGCGCCGTGCGGTCATTCAGGCGGCACGGGAAGCAGGGGCAGGAGAAGCCTATACTATCGAGGAACCGATGGCGGCGGCTATCGGCGCAGGTCTGCCCATCAGTATGCCGGGCGGCAACATGGTGGTGGACATCGGTGGCGGCACTACCGATGTGGCGGTCATCTCACTGGAAGGTATCGTCATCAGCCGCTCGGTGCGGGTGGGCGGTAACAAGATGGATGAGGTCATCATGCGCTACATCCGCAGTCAATATAACCTGATGATTGGCGACCGAACTGCCGAAGAAATAAAGATAAAAGTGGGCTCTGCCTACCCGCTGGAAAAAGAGCTCGAGATGGAGGTGCGCGGGCGGGACCTCATCGCAGGTCTGCCCAAGACAATCCGGGTCACCTCCGAGGAGATTCGCGAAGCGCTGCAGGAGCCGGTGAACGCCATTGTAGAGCGCGTGCGCTCGGTGCTGGAGGAGACGCCACCTGAACTGGCGGCAGACATCATCGAGCGGGGTATCACCCTGACCGGCGGTGGCGCGCTGTTGCGCGGAATAGACAAGCTCCTGGAATCGGTGACCAACATCCGGGTGCAGGTAGCAGACGACCCTCTGTCTTGCGTGGCTATCGGCACGGGACGCGCTCTGGAGGAGTTCGCCGCCATCCGCGAGAGCAACGTGGTTTCGGCAGAGTTCTAACAAGGAGGAGGTATTCTCATGTTCCGCACGGTTTGGTGGACAGGCACGATAGCGCTGATAGGTATAGCAGTCGCTGTACTTCCCGCAGGTGCGCAGACCACTGGTTTCAAGGATGTGCCCCCAGACCACTGGGCAGCGGAAGCAGTGCAAGAAGTGGTGGCAAAAGGCATCATGAAGGGCTTCCCCGACGGCACGTTTCGCGGAGACCAGCCCGTGACCCGCTATGAGCTGGCGGTGACGCTGGCGCGCTTTATGCGACATGTGGAGGAAAGCCTGAAAGACCTCAAGGCGCGTACCCCCCGCGTGTCTATCCCTGTACCGGTGAAGCCCCAGCACTGGGCGTTCAAGGACTTGCAGTTTCTGGTCAATCACGGCTACGTGACAGACGATTCGCCCCTTTTGCGCGAGCCATACAAACCCGTTGACCCCGATACGGTAAGCGCAGTGCTGGCGCAGGCAATCATCGGGCTGGTGGAGCGGTACACGATTTCGCCCGAAGACCTGCAGGTGCCGGAGGCAGGTCCCCCCTACAGGATGGACTGAGCCTGGAGCTGGAGGGCGAGACTTTCGCCGAGCTGTGAACTCCTCCCCTCCCGCGGGGAGGTTGGGTGGGGGCGGCTCACCGCGAGGTTCGCCCTCCAACTATGCAGTCCACACCCTTTGGGATACACCAAAACCTCAAACCCGCGGGACGTCTGTGTGCAGGAGGACACCGTTGCGCAACTCGGACGCTTATCCTCCCGAAAACAGCCTCAACATCATATTCCAGAGATTCATCAGCGCCCCGACGCCAAGGAAGGTAACTGTCGCCACGATGCCCCCGACCAATGCCCCAGCCCAGAAGAAGTAGCTGTCGTGGTTAGCCAGACCGATACCGATAAACAGTATCCCGAAGGCGGGTAGTGTGTTCATGAAAGGCATCGGAGAGGAGAGTACCAGTGCCAGCGCGATGACAATGAGGGCACTGATACGCAACACGATGGAGTTGCGCGCGAAGCGACGCCCTCGCGGATGCGAAATCTTCTCCACTTTCTGCAATACCGCCACTCCGCGGGTCTTTAGCAGCTCAACCGTTCTTGGAGAGATTTGACGGTGGCGCCATCTCGCAGGAATCCACGGCTGCTTGATGCCTATCAGCAGCTGCAAGGCGACGAGGATGATGAGGAAGCCCAACACACCAGAAGTGCCCGGCGGCAGTACCGGAATGAAAGCAGGGATGGCTAACAGGATAAGCAGGAATCCATAGCCCCGGTCGCCAGCCCGCTCCAATACTTCTCCCAGAACGACCAGTCCATCGTTGTTGGTGTCCAGTGTCTGCTGGAATATCTCGGAAAGTCGCAGCTCGCGCGTGTCCGTATTCATGCTGCCTCCATTATACCTCAGGAATGTGCCGTTTCGGTCGTTGCCATGGAGCGATTCATTGGAGAAGACGTCCACCGCAACGGTGTAACTCCTGTATCTTATATTATGGAGCGTTATTGCTAGTAGTCACGATTCCTACCTGTTTCGAGAAAATCCACTCCCCTGAAGGGGGAAGGTATTGACAAGGCTACTCCGATTCTTCTAAAATGAAAATATAGTTAAGCCCTTAATCATGGGCAAATCACCATTGAGGAGGTGTACGTGTTCATGAAGCGAGGTTTCACGTTGATTGAGCTGCTGGTGGTTATCGCGATTATCGCGATACTGGCAGCCATCCTGTTCCCCGTGTTTGCCCAGGCGCGCGAGAAGGCGCGGCAGGCATCGTGCCTGAGCAACTTCAAGCAGGTGGGCACGGGCATCATGCTGTACCTGCAGGATTACGACGAAACCTTCCCCCACAACCGCACCTGGGGTCCCACCGGAGCGGTGGTGCTGAACTGGAAGTATCGAATCCTGCCCTACATTAAGAATATGGATGTCTATGAGTGTCCCAACTCCCGTGCCCAAATCTCCCGAATGCTGGGAGACAACGAAAGAGCATGGCGAGGCTCTCAGCGCGATGAGACCTGGGCGCACTGCCATCCCAGTTCGCCCTGGTACCGCAACGACCCCTTCTGCAGCACCCTGCAAAGGGAGAACCTGTGGTTCCCGCGCGGCTACACCGTGAACGGCGCGGTGTTCCAGACGGGTGTGCAACTCGATGCCAACGGCAATGCCGTCTGGGCTACTTACCAGCGCAACCTGAGCGACCTCGAGGTGCCGGCGGAGACCATCTGGCTGCAAGACGGACGCAACTACGAGTCGGACACTGGTCCCTGGGCAATTGCCCGATGCTGGTGCGCTCCGCCCGGAGACCCCTTCGGCGGTGATGTTCCCTCCGCCAGCTCCCCGTGCGGACAGATTGTGCGTCAGTACGGTTGGCTTATCAACCACTTGAAAGGGACGCACTTCCTGTTCGCCGATGGGCACGTGAAGTGGACGCGGGTTCAGGGCGCCATCGCCAACAACCTGTGGAAGTGGCACTGCTTCCAGCGGCCGGGCGAGAAGACCTTTGCCGGCGGCGCGAACGTGAAAGACTTCGACTCAGCCGATTGCCGGCAGCCTACTCCCGACGAGTGCCGCAACGTAGCTTCTCTCCTCGTGGCTGACGAATACAGGTAACATCCCGTTCTCGTCCTCCTCACGATGCGGGGCGCATGGATGCGCCCCGCATCTCCTTCTTCGCGCCGGTTACGTCATCTGTGGCTCCATTCACAAACTACTGCCTTCTGCCGATAACTGAATGGACGGTGTCTGCAGTTCGTTTAAGAACATGCGTTCGAGGCCGTTGCCAATAAGAGAGGCATCAACACCTCGACGCGCAAACCATCTTGTTGGGGGTAACAGCGATGCGAGCGTTCTACAACCTGAGTACCTCAGTCAAACTGGGCATCGGTTTTGGCACGTGCGTCCTGCTTACCGTAGCAGTGGGCGTTTTCAGCCTCGTTCAGCTGGCGAAAGTAAACCAGCCCGCCCGTGAGGTGGTGGAACACCATCTGGCGAACGCGATTGCCTTTGGCGAAATCGACTCGAACATGCAGCAGCTTCGGGCGCGGGAGTTTCGCCACATGCTGGCAATCGGCAACATGCAGGAGATGCAGGCAACCGAGGCGGCTGCCCGCAAAAACATTGAGGCAGTGGATGAGACGTTCAAGCAGTACGAGGCGTCTCTTCGAGGGGCAGAGGACAGGCAAACCTTCGAAGAGCTGAAGAGCGCATGGGCAGAATACGTGGTGTTGCACCATCAGCTAATACAGCTGAACCGGCAGGGCAAGCGCGATGAAGCAGAACGCTTCGTGGCAGAGAAGATGCGTCCGGTGCTCCGCGAGCGTTTAGACCCTCTCATACACAAGATCGACGAGGAGATTGCCCAGAAGAGCAAGCGTGCTGAGACGGTCATCGAGGAAACCTACCAGAGGGCACGGCTCTGGACGGGCATCTTTGTGGTCTGTGCCGTGCTGGTCAGCTCGCTGTTCGGCTGGCTCATCTCCCGGTACCTGACGGGGGTAGTCCGCCAGATGATGCGCGGCATGGAAAACCTGCGTACCGGCGACCTCGCCAGCCTGCAACAAGCCATGCAGGCGATGGAACAGGGCAACCTGACGGCAGAGGTAGTTACTCAGACACCTCCTCTTAACCTGTCCACCCGTGACGAGTTCGGCACGCTGGCGCGCACCTACAACGCGATGCTGGACGGTATCCACGAGATAGGGCACGCGTTTGCGAAGGCGCAGGAGTCGATGCGCAACGCATTGATTCAGGCGGCGCAGGCAGCCGGAGAGGTATCGGGCGCCAGCGGCGAACTGGCGGGGTCCACCGAGCAGTCTGGGCAGGCCTCCACCGAAATCGCGCGCGGCAGCGAGCAACTCGCCCAGCAAGCCACCGCAGCCGCCCAGGCAATGGACAACTTAGACCGAGCCATCCGCACCGTGCAGCAGGGCAGCGAGGCACAACGCGAAGCCGCTCAGCAGGCGGAAGAGGGCATGAGGCAAGC
>JAIMBJ010000050.1 GCA_023511455.1 Bacillota bacterium | reverse complement strand
CTGGTAGAGGGTTCTCCCATGCTGTTTCGTGGCTTGCCCATGCCCTGCCCGGTGCTCATCAAAGGCGAGGTGTTACCCGGCGAGCAGGGTGTGCGTCCTAATATTGTCCTCACCGTGGAGAAGGGTTATCTGGATGAGAACGACGTCTGGCACGTGGTGGAGGCGGAGTGTCCGGTGCCTGAAACAGAACTGGACTGGAATCCTGAGGAGGACGTCTGGTGGGACAATCAGGCTGGGGTGTGGCGGTTTCGGATGGTATGGAACCAGCAGCTGCCGCGGACGCAGTTTTCACCGTACCTCGAGCGTTACCGGCTGCGGGCGTATGCCCTGTGCAACCGTTCGGATAGCGCTGCAGTGGCAGACTTTCGGGTGATGAGCATGGCGAAGCCGTCGCAAGCAGGAATCTCTTCGGACTACACCGAGAGCAATCGCCCTGCACCCAGCATGCGCATTGTAGCGTATGTGGATGAGGATTCGTCCGGAATGATGGCGGTCCCCATCGACGTCGATGCGGGTTGGGGTGGACCGCACTTAGGGATAGACTACGCAGCGCAGGCTGGGGCTGTTGTGAATAGCTCAGAGGTGGGCGTTCTGGAGGATAAACCGCTTCCTAAGCCGGAGAGCGATGAATACATCGGGATTGTGCACGAGCGTCACCGTCAGATACTTGCCGCGATTTACTATACCGCTCAGGAGTATATCAGCATGGGCTATGTTGTGCGAATACGTTGCCTGCCCGAATCCGCCAGCAGGGTGGCATTCAAGCACTCTTACCTCGGTCCGCACCGGGTGTTGAAGCACGGTATGGTCAACCTGTCGTTGAAGTTTCAGCACGGCAGCACCCCTGACGAGCAGTACGAGCGGGACGAGGTGAGCAGTGCATACTGCCATGCGGTGATTGCGCCGCAGGGGCTACCCTCCGCGGGTGAGATGGTGGACATCTCCGTCGCCATCACCAGAGTCGGCGATTATTATGTTGCCGACCCGAGCCGTCCCCGCGAATCGAGGCAGCTTTCTTTAGGCTACGTGGAGTTTCAGGACGTCATCCTGTTGATGGAATATTGGACAGGTAACACATGGGACTTTGTGGAAGAGTGGAGAGCAACCGTTCGCGTGCCTTCTCTGGACGGTCCGCACCTGCACTTTGAGGTACGACGCAAAAGCAAGAAGGATGAGCAGCTGGATGATGGTGGGTGGATAGATAGGGACGGCGATGGTCTCTTGCGCCTGTGGGGCCAGGTCGATCCGCGTCACTATCTTGGTCTCCCGTTCGGTGCAAGATAACGACTTAGGGAGGTGTGTCTCATGCGTCAACGGCTGTTAGTCATCGCCTGGGTAGCAGTGTGGCTGATGCCGGGGCTGAACGCCCAGCAAAACGAGGTCTCTCTCGGCAGGTTCGACACCGAACTGCTCAAAAGCCTGCCTGACAAGATACCTCTTTTGCTCCCTGCATGGAAAGGGTCCCCTGAACAGGGATGGCAGATGCAAAGGTCGCTGGGATTTACCCTGCAAAACCTCGCCCCCGAGCAAAACCTGCTCGGTCAAATCCGCGCCAACGCGGACACAGACCCCAACCGCATTTACCGTCAACGGTTCCCCTATGCCGAAATCGAGCCAACCTTCGTCCGCCGCACCAGCTACGGCGAGGCGATTTCGGGCATCGTGCATCCCCCTTCGGGTATCGCAGCATACCGACGGCATTTTCGCTGGCGGTTTGCAGGAGCCAGGAGCATCCAGGACCTGGAGCAGAAGGTGGAGGTCGTGTGGCACTGGCTCCCTCCTGAAAAGTGGGGCATTGAGAACCCTGTTTCGGAGACAGGCAGGCTCAACGACCGTTATCGGGGAGCCATTCTGCGACGGCGGAAGGAAGGGAGAGAGGGCTGGCGGTATGCGGTGGTGAGTTTTGATGCGCTGAGTGGGGAACGATGGCTGACGCCCCTCCCTGTATGGGAGGCACTGGAGCGGCTGCAATCGCTGACGGGGAAGCAGGTGGTTTCTCTTTGGGAGAAGGCGGACACTGCAGGACCTGGGCGAAGCACCATGTTAACGTTCTCGTTTTCCGTGACCCGCGACGGCAGTCGCACTCTGGTGCTGGTGGGGAACCCGGAAGACGCGGCGCACTGTCTGCTTTTCGTTCTGGATGGAGAGGGGGTGTTGTTGCGCACACGGGTGTTACCGCACATGAGTGCAGGGATAAGGCGCGACTATGCGGAGTCTGTCTTTCTCCTCTCGCTCCGAGAGCGGTCGGTGATTCTCCCCTCCCTGACAGGTCGAGTTGGCGATAAGAGCTGGGTTTTTCTGTTGAACAGCGAGGGTGAGGTGCTGGGGCGTTTTGCCGAGCGTGCGGACGAGGTGAGACCCCCTTCGGTTTCGCTGTATTCGGATGAGATAGCGTGGCATACGGGTCACTGGGGGGCTTACTGGCGTTTGCCTCGTGGGCAGAGGGGGCTGTAGGGTCACCTGCCCGATGCTGTATGCCGAGTACTGGGGATATGATGACAGGGAAACGCCAGAGGATGAGACCGACGATGAACATCTCTACTTCATCCGCTGGTATGTGTTGAAAGACAGCCTGAACACGAACCCACACCGTGGGGAGATATGGCTGTTTGACCCGGAGTTACAGCGCATTGGCACGTGGGATTTGGCGCAGTTGCCCTGCGTGGGTCACAACAACTAGCCCGACGGCTTGACCGCCAGCGCATCTGGGGTGAGGCATGGGGTTCTGGTGCGGGGGCCGGTGAGCCTGATGGTTACTCCCGGCGAATACCTGTTTATGGTTCACGCGGTGGATGACCATGTGGCAGAGGAGAAGCATCACCGGCGAAAACCTGCCTTGCCGCTGAACGCGCAAATCCTCATGCCTTCGCTGGACATTTATGCGCCGGATGAGGCCCTAGAGTTTCGTCGGGGCTGCCAGATAGACGTACGCATCCTTGTCAGGTATTATAGACCCGGCGATGTGGTTCGGCTGTGGGTCGACGGCTCGCTCAAGGCAGACCTTAGTTCGCCGTTTGACGTGGGCGGACGCTTTGCGAAGTTCCGATACGTGTGGGATACCTCACAGAGTAGCCGAGGCGCCCACGTTATCCGCGTGCAGTTGCTGCGTGGCAGACGGGTTATTGGGCACCCTGACACACAGCGGGTGCGGATATTTGCGATGCAATGGCCGGAACCGGGGATCATTTGGGGTGGTTTTAACATGGACCCGAACAATGGTCGCATACACCGAGGAGTGGACATTTGGTTCTCCCATCCCGACTATAACGTCGTCGGATTTCCCACCAAACAACCCATTCAGGACGCTCATGAAGGCATCCAATACGCCCCAGATACGCAGGACGGAAGCGGTGGTTGGCGCTACTGGCTCCGTACCACTGAGCCAAAGCGGGTAGACCTTATTGGAGAACGAGACGGCGTACCCGTGTATAAGACGCGGTATGTGTGGACATACTACGCCCATTTGCTCACTCATCCCCGCGATGGCAAAAGGGAAGATAACTCAGGGAACGCCGAAACGACGGGGTCGCACTTGCACTTTTCAGTTTTCCTCAGCGAGGACACGAATCAGCCTAGATACGATTCTGGAGAATGCGAAGACCCCATTCGTTGGCTGGAACCGGAAACTTTCTATGTGTTGACTGGTCGAATCAATGGGGCGGGAAACGGGGTGGTCGTGAACATACGTGGAGGTCGGGTCGACGGCAGAGTGAAAACGCCAGGTGAGCGCTTCAGGGTGTATATTCCCCCCGGCACGACGGTGACCATTACACCACAAAAAGTGGGATACACATTCATTCCGTCTTCACATACAGTGACGGTAAACAGCGAGGTCGTGGAAGTGAACTTCGACGCCGTTCCAGATTAGGAGGTGTGCGATGAAAGCAGTGCTTAGCGCAGTCGTAGTCCTCTTTCTCCTCAGCGTGACCGGCATCGCGTGGCTAGCTGACCGTCAACGGGCAGAACCGTCTTCTCTGCTCGTCCCGCTGGAGCCACGAACTACCGGACAGCATTTCGTGCTCGCCGAAGCGCAGCCCCTGATACTGCTGGGCTTTCACCCTGAAGAGGGTATGCATCACATAGAGGTGCGGGACAGGCAGGGACGTATCCAGTGGACACACCGGCTCCGAGAAGGGGAGAAGTTAGGGAATGCGCGTCTGTCCGCGGATGGCAAGTATCTCGTGTATGATTACTACATCTTCAAACCGCCTCGGGCATGGTTTGCGCCTCACGAAGAGGTGTCTTACCGGGGCGGGATACGCTGTGTGCGACACGATGGCACCATCGTTTGGGAAAGTCGCTCACAGGGTATCGCGGAGGGCAGCCCCAGATGTTCACCGGAAGGCTGTGTGCAGCAAGTAGCAGGTAGTAAAGTGCTGATAGAACGGCGCGGTTGGGAGATTATTGAGCGGATTACGGTCAGGAACCTCCACACAGGGCGTCCGGTATTCACTCGCACTTCAGAAGCGGAAAAAGCAGCACTCGCGCCGGATGGTTCGCTTCTGATTGTTTCGGGGAGAACCGGACGTGAGCCATATCATTACTGGACACAGGTCGTCCATCTGGAGAGTGGGGCGCAACTGCAGGTGGACGGTGCAGTCCTGCCTACCTTTGTCTATAACGTTCTCCCGCAGAAGTGCCTTACGACGTCATATGTGCTGCTGGAAGTAGCGTCGGAGCCTAACTTTGCGCGGTCACTGGGACTGAATGGTCGTCCTGCTCCTCAGCGGTCAGCGGAGAAAGGAAATGCCATGATGGCGATAATCACCCCTGTTGGGAAGTTGGCGTGGATGAGTTCGTGGCGATTTGATGCAGGCGAGGAACCTCGCCCCACTTTACAGGATGACGGCAAGGATGTTTTCTGGTATGCAAGTCAGGATTGGCAGATCAAAAATGTGCAACTGGGACAATATGGCGATCGGGTAGTGCTGCTTTGGGAGAACGGCAAGCGTCGGCGGCTACTGCTTTTTGACGCTCCGGAACGCGGTCAGGGAAGGCTGGTGCTTCAGCGAGTAGTGGCTTTGCCATCACCTCGCACTGGAGAATGGAGTCTGATGTCCCCGGATGGGAAGGTAGTGGCTATCTATCGTGTCTCTATGGACGGCAGTTCGGGGTTGTTGCATGTGCACTTTTGGAACCAGGAGGGACGCCTGATTGGTGAGGCGAGTGTGCCCGGGTATCCGAAGGGCGACGATGAAACTCCGCGGATGCCGGAGGTAGCATGGTTCACCCCTGACCATCGGTATCTTGCGATTTCCCTGTGCTATTGGAGCCCGCATCCTCCACGTCCCGGAGGTTACGCTATTGTCCGGGTACCGATTGGTTCGGCAACAGGAACAAAGTAGATTTCGGCGAAGGGTCCGCACCGTCCCGCCCCAAAAGACCTCGCGCCGGATGCATGGCTTGAAGCCAATTTGCGGCACGAGGCAGTGGGTATCGTATATAACCGACAATACTACTGGTGGGTTCTTAAGGATTTACTCGGTAGGGAGTTCATTGATGGTCCTAATCCCTGGTGAAGGAGGTATCTGATGAGACCGTTTTTGATAGCTGGCCTTTGCCTGATGGCATCGCTCGTGTCAACGCCAGACGTATCTCCGCAGATAGTCCGACGCGTGGAAAACCTACCAGACCGCCTGCACTGGTGGATTGTTTCCACCGACGGCAAACAAGTATTTGCTTTTGGCGCCCGCGTGCTTCAGGAGGAACTGCCGCAAACAGACGTGTTCACGATAGACGTCGATCGGAACCCACCATACTCTGGTGTAGAAATCGACCCCTCTACGGAGAGCGTGGTCAACACGCATCAGATACAGGAGGTTTTTCTTCCGTTCCGGAACGCTGCATACTTCAAGGCACTGTGGGGGGGCGAATCGGTATGGCTGACGCGCGACTACGACTTCTGGCAGGTGGTGGGCGACCGGATTTATGCCCTGCCGCCCCGTGCAAGAGACAGTGAAGATCGCCGCCGCTGGAAATCCATTCACATTATAGACAGGGAAACTCGTCAAGTGCTACACGTAGTAGAAATACGTGACGCTTTGATCAAAGCCGGTTTCCCCGAAGATGAGGTGGAGTGGCGCCCGAAATATATCACGGCGATGCGGGTTTCCCCAGACCAAAAGCTGTTAATAACAGGGCATTCGGGAATGATTGTGGTCTGGAGTATACCGGACTTAGAACTTCTCTTTCACAGGGCGTACGACAGCGACAGGGAAGTGTCTGCCATCGAATGTTCACCAAATGGTCGGCTTGTATACGCTCTAGTGTACGCTAGAGGTCTTTTGGTATTGAACCTGCAAAGCAAGGAATTTGAAGAGTGGAGCCTCAAAGCCGGTACTGGGGTTCCCCAGGACTTTGGGATGAGCAGACAACGCCCAGTGGACATGTGGGCGGATTGGCAAGGTGGAGAGGTTTTCTTTGCCCTGCGGTATGGGGGTGCACAGGGAGCCGTGGCGGCTCTGGATGTTTCCAAACGGCGGGTTGTTCGCACTTTGCAACTCAGTCGGGGTGCTTGTTCAAGTGTATGCGTCGTGGGCAACAAGTTGTTTGCGGGGTGCTTAGATGGCATCTACGTCATAGACATCGACGCGTGGCGTAAGAACGCGAGGTGAGGGCATCAAGGAGGTGATTATGTCTTCCTGATGCGCGCGTGGGATACGGGGGATGCGGCAGGTGCGGACAAAGCACATCGTAGAAAGGAGGCATTACCGCTGAACCAGAGAGCACGGGCATATCCTGTCGCACTCGTGGGCACATCCATAGGGAGTGCTACTCTCAACGATGCGTGGAAACGGTTACGAAGCTGCCCCGCTTTTCGTCGACCTCAGTTTTCAGGTTTGCTGACTTTCACACCTCCCCGCGGCGAGAACACAGCGGTTTTTATCAACTGCACTGCCGTCACAGCAAGGTATCACCTTAACGAGACAGCTGCTGAGGTCACCAAATTCTACGAAGGGTTCACCAAATCCATCGAGAACCAGATTAGGGAGACAGGATAGCTGGACTATCGCGAGGCAATACGAGTGGGAACAGCGTATGTGGAAAAGTTCCTTGACCGTGGCAAACCTTACCATTCGGGCTATGAGGTAGAACTCCCGGTTCTGCACAACGAAGTGGAAGTAATTCCCTGATGGACAGGAGGCGAACCATGAAACGGTACATCTGGCTAACACTGTTACCTCTGATCACCCTCGCCGCCTTTCAGGCGATGAGCCAGCAGGTCGAGGTGAGGGCGTACAAAGGATACTATTATGTCCCCTACGACCCGGCGAGGATGAGGTTTGGGTTAACGCCCGAAGAAGCGCGACAGCGCCTGCTGCGGTGGATGAATAAGCCCGACCTGCAACTGCGTCTCATTGGCGTGGCGTTAGCATACCGCGACCAGTTAGAAGACCCCTCTACCTGGGCGAATGCCTACTTCCCTCACTGGTGTGCCGGCACCCAACCGTCCTACCTGTTCGAGGATAACCAGGGAAGGGAGTATGTCGTCGCCATTGTGCCGATAGAACTGTGGACATATACAGACCCCTCTACCGAGCTTACCGATGAAGGAGAGGACGCTTCCCAATGGCTACCGCGTGAGCAGCTACGTGCGGTGGCAGAGCAGTTCCTAGCGCAGCGAGTGCCAAATCTTCTTGCGGAGCCCCATAATGAGGAGCAGAGATACGGACGTTTTGCCGTCGATACCCCCTATCAGGGCGTGCTGCACGATCGCCTGGCAATCGTCTACGTGCACAAGCGGCTCGGGGTGGTTCGTGAATGCTACTGGCATGACCCCGGCGGCCTGTGGGGCTGTCGACGGTTCCCTCTCTGTCCCAGTCGCAGGCGCGTCAGCTGGCGCTGGATTTCGTGAGCCAGATGCCGGGTGTGCTGTCGGTGGAGGTGGACGAAAGCATCTTTCGTTGCGGTTTCGGGATGTTTACAGACGTGATGGGTACCTCGCGGTTACTCCGGAGTTTCCCGGTGAAGGCGGTAAGGACGACAGACTCGCCGATGGTTGGCGACTTTTACATTATCGCAGTCGACGGGCACACAGGCGATGTGTTTTTGGTCGACGAGTCGCTGCCCCGGTCGGCGCAGAGAGCCGATGGGCACGCGCCGCCGCGGGGCACGAAAAAGAAGCAGGAGGTGCGGGTGCTGAAAATATCCTTCGGCGAAACGGATGTGTCGGATGTAAGGACACTATTAATGCTTCAACCGCTACAAATCGGCGGTGACGTGTATCTGTGGACAGGATGGTTGCGTTCCCCCCTGTTTGGAGTAGCGGATGCTGATGTGAAGTATGACCCCTCTGGTCGGACGGTTCGTGTCCGCTTTCAAGGCAAGTCATGGCAACTGGCAGCAGGGAGCCAGTGGTTGGTTTCAGGCAGGAAGCGAATTGTGCTGTCTCGCCCGGTGCTTTGCCTGCGTGGACGCATCTACGTCCCGATGGACGCTATTCGGCATATCACCGGCTGGGCTGCCGAAGTAAAGGAGGACAGGGTGGTTCTTAGACGACCAGTATTAAGGTGAATCCTGTGTCGCGCAGGTGCGTGGCGGTACCATTCCCAACTTCTACAAAGCGGTAGAGCAAGGGGCAAAGGCGATAGCAGAACTTTACGAATCGTGGTTGGGCAGTAGTGTTGGTGCCCCTTATGCCATCGACCCTGAACCGGTTCTATACAATGAGACCGTCGTGCGCGTGAAATAAGGTAGTAGGTTGAAACCGCCATGAGAAACCTGTGGCTCATCGTCTTTTGTGTGGTGCTCACGACAACGGCTGTCTTTGCCAAACCAAGACCATACAAAGGCTACTACTACGTGCCGTATGATGCCCAAAGGATGCACTTTGGGCTAACCCCGCAGGAAGCCGAGCAGCGCCTGGTGCGCTGGATCAATAATCCTGCCGTGAGCCTGCGCTTCATCGGGGTTGGGACTAGTAATCGTGACAAACTGGAGAACCGCACCTCTTGGCCCGTTTACGACCCCACTTCTCCACCAGGCCGGGGATTGTCCTATCTGTTTGAGGACAATCTGGGCAAGCTGTATATCGTGGCAATCGTGCCCATCGAGATGTGGAAATACCGTGATATCGAGGCTGAAATGACCCCGTATGACCCAGAAGACCCCTCGACGTGGCTGCCCGAGGAGCAGAGAGACGCGATAGCACGACAGTTCATTGCCGCTCGGCTTCCCAACTTTCTGGAAGGCGAGCATCGGATAGCTAGGAAGCGCGTGGTTTACAGGCTCTATCAAGGATTGGGGCATAACAGATACATCAGCGTAAGCGTGCATCCCACGCTCGGTGTGGTCGAGTCTTGCGAATGGTACAACCCCGGCGAGCCGGTAGGGCTTCATACCAACCCTACCCTCTCACAGGAGCAGGCTCGCCAGTTGGCTCTCGCTTATGCGTACCAACTGGAGGAAGGGGTCGTCAACGCTGAGATACGCAATCCCCCCGCACTAGGCATCTTCTCAGACGTACTTGGCATCACTCGTTTAATGTGGTGGATGACTATGGATTTGGCGGTCGTGGCATACCCTGGCGATAATTTGTGGACAGCACGCCGTTTGATCATCGGAATAGATGCTCACACGGGTGACGTCGTGGACTTTGACAGGTTTGTTAGCAGTTCCGCTGTCAAGTCGCAGGTTGCTAGCCCCTCCAAAAAGCCATCAAAGCCTATGTTACGCTTTGAGCCGATACAAGCCTATTTCGAAGGCTCTTCCCTGCGACTGGCTACGCTTCCACCGCTTCGGGTTGGCAAGACAGCGTATGTTTGGGTGGGCTGGTTGAAACTGCCCCTGTATGAGAAAGCGCGAGTGAGCATCGCCTATGCTTCAGGGGCGATACAAATAGACTACAACGGTCAACGCTGGCTTGCGCGCGTTGGAAGCAACCAGCTTTCACGCGATGGCATTAGCCGTCGGTTAAGCGCGCCAGTTCTCAACATTCGCGGTCGCGTATATCTGCCTGCGGAGGCATTGGAGGTGATAGCTGGCATGAAAATGCGATCGGACGACTACACGTTGTATATCAGCCGGTAGAAAAGCCGTTGTGCCGTATCGGGGAAGGGGGGCACACTGTGCGGTGTGACGCCTTCGGAGACAGGCGAAAGAAGGAAACACCTCGCTGTGGATGGGCGGGCGGTGAACGAAAACAATGACTCGATGCTGTATGCCGAGTGTTGGGGATATGACCACAGGGAGATGCCAGAATATCCACTGGTATGTGTTGAAAGACAGCCTGAGCAGAAACAGGTGTGCTTCCCGGGCACCCGTCCAAAGAGGTGGATGCGATTCTGAAGTTCATGGGATGGTGGTGAAGATGAAGAGATGGATACTTCCGGGCATTTGCGCGTTGCTGCGTTGTGTGCCGTGCTCGGGCGATGATAAAGCCCCGCAACGCTTCCATCCCCCCGTTACAGGGGAACGAGATGCTCATCGAGGCAGAAGGAGAACACAATGGCATACGATGCAGAGGCATTTGGGCTTACGACCCAGACACCGGCTAAACTCCGTCTGCTGATAGAAAACGCGCGGCAACCTATTTGGAACCCGCAGCTTTGACGTAGTCGATGCGCGTCAGCAAGCCTGCCTTCCCTAGGTGGTGACCAGTAAGGGCGAGTTAGTCGGTTTCTCTGTCAGGTCGAAAAGAAGAGGGCAGCAACTCGCAGCATCCCATCCGAGTCGTATCCGCCTTTCCGGACAACGTTGCGCAGCCACAGTGGAGGGTTCTCGGATGGGTGACTGCCGACCGTCTGGCGATTGTGGAATCTCTTCTGGTGTTAACACGACATGCAGACACGAACACCTACCGCGGCAACAAGGGAAACTCCTGCACAGGACTATACTGCGAGCCGTTGGGGTGAAGCACGCTCTGCATTAAAAGAAAAGAGCGCACCTCTACTGTGCCCAGCGGTTCGTCAGGTATCGACGCGAAAATCCTTTGCAACACAGCAGCAGGTGGCGGTTCCTTCACCCGCGCCAGGGTAATATGCGAGCGGAAGGGTTTGTCCTCGGGCGGGAAACCGCGCTGGCGCAACGTCTGCTCCAGGTCGGTAGCCAAACAGTATAACGGTTCGGCAGGCTCCTGCACGCCCACCCACAGCACCCGCGCCCGACGCACATCGGGAAACACTCCCACGCCACGCACCACAAAACGAAAAGCGGAATGCTGGCTGGCGACTGCATGTGCCGCCTCCACCGCACGGCGCAAGCCTTGCTCATCCTGCTCGCCCAGAAAGCGCAGGGTCAGATGCAGGTTCTCCTCTTTCACCCAGGAGATGCGCTGCCCTGCCAGCGCGCGCTTCATGCTCTCCTGCACCACCGCCACGCGATGTCTGGTTTGGTTCTCCAGCAGCACCGCGAAAAACAGACGCATCACAACAGCTCCTCGCGCAGCATCACCAGCGCCGCCTGCGATGCCCGCCACTTCACCTCGCTGCGCCTGCCGATGAAGCGGTGTTCTGCCACGCGCATGCCTCCAGACGACGCTACCGCAATATATACTAAACCGACCGGCTTCTCGGGTGTGCCTCCGGTGGGACCCGCGATGCCCGTGATGCCCACTCCATAGTCTGCGCCTGTTAGCCGTCGGATGCCCTCTGCCATGGCGCGGGCGGTGGGTTCGCTCACTGCGCCGTGTTCGCGCAGTACCTTCTCTGGCACACCCAGCAAGCGTACCTTCAGCTCGTTGCTGTAAGCCACCACACCGCCCACCAATGCCTTCGAGCTGCCCGAAACCTCCGTCAGCCGATGTCCAAGCAGTCCACCCGTACACGATTCCGCGATCGCCACCGTCGCCCCTTTCGCCCACAGCAACTCCATCACCGCCTGCTCCAGCGTTTGGTCGTCCACACCGTATATTGCGTTGCCCAACCGTTCGCGGATACGGTTTTCCAGTTCGGCGATCATTGCCTGTGCCTGTTCGGGGCTGGGTGCGCTGGCAGTGATGCGCAGATGCACCTCACCGGTCTTTGCGTAGGGGGCAACCGTGGGGTTGGAACCCTGCATCAGGTCTTTGATGCGGTCTTCCACCAGCGACTCACCCATGCCGCACACCCGCAGAATCCGCGACAGGATGACGCCCGGTTCCCCGCCTGCCCGCTCACGCAGGTAGGGCAGGACGTAATCGTTGAACATCGGGATAAGCTCTGCAGGGGGACCCGGCAGTGCGATGACCACTTGATCGCCCTTCTCGGCGATGAGACCCGGTGCGGTTCCGTTGGGGTTGGGCAGGGGACGGGCGCAGGCGGGGCGATACGCCTGTCGCAGGATGCTGCTGACCATCGGGTAGCGGCGCTGCTGGAACTTCTGCTGCAGCTCCTGCTGCAGGTCGTGGTCTAAGACCAGAGGTTCGTCCAGCGCGGCGGCGATGCCCTCGCGCGTCAGGTCGTCCATGGTGGGTCCCAGCCCGCCGATGGTAATCACGGCGTCCGACCGCGACAGCGCCAGCTTCAGCGTCTGCGTCAGCCGCTCGAGGTTATCGCCGACCGTCTGCCGATACAGCACCTTCCAGCCGATGGCGGGCAGTTGCGCGCTGATATAAGCAGCGTTGGAGTCCACAATCTGCCCCATCAGCAGCTCCGTGCCTACCGAAACAATCTCTGCAATCATTGACAGATGCCCCCCTTATCTGCGCGCAAAACGTAGCCTTGAGCCTATCTCGAGGACAGGATACACTCTCTCCGCACACCGCCGCGGGGCTGGGACGTTGTAGGCTGCGCTCCGGACAAGACCATATGCTGAAGCAGAACCACAGCCCCCTCCAGCAGCCACAGCCAGATAGACTTGCGGGGCACTTAGACCCGGTCACAGACATCGCTTCGCTGCCGAGGCGACGGTGTGCAGGAAAAGTATATCACTAAGAGTGAGAAGGAGACAAGTAATAAAGTGCAACCCTCTATCGGCGTGGACGTCTCTTGCCACCACTTCCACGCCGCCATCTACCTAGCGCAAGGGCAGGTGCCTCGCCAACGTTTGGACAACACCTTGAAGGGGGTGCCAGCGCAGGAGCCCAACTGCGTCATCTCCATGAGGCAACAGGTGGCACACGCAGCCAACCGCTACTCCTCCCCCGTCGCGCCGAAGTTCTTGACCAGAATGCCGAAATCGAACAGCGTCACCTCGGCGTCCCCGTCCAAATCGGCATCCGGGTTCCAGTTACTGTCGCCCGGTTGACTGCCAAACGCCGCCACCAGCGCGCCGAAGTCAAACAGCGTCACCTCGTTGTCCCCGTCGATGTCCCCGTTGACCAGAGACACGTTCACCCCGCTGACGTTCGCCCCACCCACCCGCACACTGCGCGCCACCCGACGCAGCCAGTGGCTCGCCTTGAACGCCACATCATACGTGCCGTCGGAGACATCCGGCAGCGTGTAGTTGCCACCGCTGTCCAGACTCAGCGTCACCGTTCGGATGGGAGTCGTGCTGCCCGCGTGGCGCAACTCCACCACCACCGGAACCGTGCGCACATCCCCGCCAAAGTCGCCTAACTCCACCCGCCCGCTGATGGAGTAGGTGCGCACTATCGGACGCGCGGGACCGCCAGAGGTCGTCCACCAGTCAAACACCACCCAGACCTCCCAAATCCAGTCCCAGTATGCCATCCTGCCTTCCACGCGCGCGCCGTTCTGCCGGATGACGCCCTGCCACACCACGTCGGTGTTGCCCACGCCGGGGATGTTGGCGACGCCGCCGAAGGTGATGGTGTCTCCATCTACCGTGCCGGAGACGCTGTACTGCCCCAGCGGGTTCAGGTTGGGTGGCAGGTATTGCACCTGTCCGGTGAACGCGCCGGTGGCGGTGTTCTGGGTGAAGAAGCGGATGTTGCCGTCATACTGGTAGCCCAGCACGACGTCGCGGATGCGCACTGTCCAGAAGGTGTTGGAGATGTCCCAGTTGGGCGGCGCGGCGAGCGCGGGCAGTGCGAACGCAACCAGAAGCAATCCGAGCCATCGTTTCATGGTGTTCACCCTCCTTCCTTGCAGGGAGTGCGATTTCATTGTAGCACCACGTTGCCTCTGTGTCCAGATGCTAGTCCGCTGGCTCTGACTCAGACGCATGAAGACCAACACCCGAACGGTGAAACAAGTAGCCAGTCTGTTGGTTATCAGCGATGCGCGGAATATGCCATCAACCATTCACACCACCCGTTAGAAGGCGCGCAGTTTCCAAGAATTCGACCCGTATCACATCGTCCAACTGCTGAATCACTTTGCCTCTCAAAACCAGCTCCCACTGGTTTGTAGCGATATGCACGGCATAGTAATCCCCACCATCGGAGTAAACGAGTGCCCATTTTTTGTCGGATGAAATGTCCCGAACTTCTGGATACTTTACTGTAGAAGGAGGTGATAGTCGATAAACCTCGCCTTGTCTCGTCTGAACAAACGCGGGTGTGTTGTCAGCAAACCAATGGTTGAGGACACGGACAGTTATATCTGCCGTATAAGGGAAAGAACGTATCTCCCAAGCTAGATATAAATTATAGCGGTGGGCTGCCGGTAGGAAGTCCCAGTCGTTGCATATCTTGTCCTGCTCCTGCCTGCTCAACGGCACCGGTCTGTTCTGCCTTAAATGGCGTCGGTACCAAACCTCCTCCTTTCTTGCACCTTTTTTCACAGCATACCAAATGGCTTCACTATCCGGATACCACCCATATCCCGCAATATTTCCCCTTGCGAGCAGACGTACGCGCACAGGGGACAAAGTAAACAGCACAAGGTCTGGCAACATCCCGCCCCCCGCCTGCCCACCCAGTAGATGTCGGCTGTTAGGCGACCAGCTGAGGTCATACAGACCGTTAATACCTTGTTGTCTTGCCTGGCTCGACCTCGTCAGCCAGTACCATTTGCGGGAGGCGAGGTTGATGGCGACCGTATCCTCGTGAAACAACATATACAGCCAGCGCCCATCTGGAGATATTTTGGCTCGTCGATAGTACCAGTGTCCTTGGGTTCGGCAAATCCACTCTTGGGCACGGATTTGTCCTTTCTCCACCTTGTAGCGTGCTATCCCGCCATCGACGTGATGAAAAACCAAGATACGTAAAGAGAAGGGGTCTGCTGGGGGCATCGTTGTCCACCTCCTCTAATCTCCGACAGGCAGGGTGATGTTGACGAGTTCTCGACTATAGGGGTTTAGTTCCACCCAGTTTACTATGCCGGAAGCGGGGAAGCTTCCTTGAAGAGATGTCGACCCTGCTGTCCAATCGTTCCACATGTATAGAATACCTTCCTGTAGCTGTGCAGGAGGTTCGAGCCATCCTCCCTCGGCGACGTTAAATCCAACCCCCATGCCCTGCACGAAGCTGCCCGTTCGTATATAACCTTGCCGGCGTAGGCCAAGGTTTTCTATAGCCTGTTCCCGTTGGGCTATCGAGTGCACGCGACGGAAACGACCGTTCGGCCTGGATGCAACCTGTGCCGTGCCCGTGATCTCTCGGATGAAGAAATCACCGGTTAACGGATCTGCAACACGTATTCGCAGCCGAGCCAGCTTATCACGCGGGAACAGCTGCAATTCAATAAGCACCTCGTTGCCTCCGGCAAGGCTGTCCAGTATATGTGCCCTTTGCTTAAAAGTATCCTTCAGCGCCACTCGTCTTCTACTTTTGCCTTCGCGCTTCACGAAGTACGCTTGCCAACGGGGGTAATTAACCCTCTCCCTGCCGCTCGGATGGTACATTATCCCTGCTTCGACATCCAGGTCTTGTCCATCCCGTTCTTGTCTCACTGAGTAACCAAAGTATATGCAAGGTGTATCCTCGGCTCCGGTGTCGCGCGCACGTGGGGTAATTCTGATTTGTGTGTAGGGGTATCTAGGAGTAAAGGTCGAGGGGACCCAGAAGATACCCCGTGCTCCGATGAACCCCCCACTGGACGTAACCCTACGGTATGGACCTGTGAAAGTGTTTTCTAGTGTATCGCCGCCTGTCCGAGTAAGAGGTGTCTCAAATCCAAACTGAGGCGTGATCACAGAGAACGACATCATATCGAAATAGGTGTCAGGCTGCCTCACCCCATCATCAGAGTAGATTCGTTCGTCAGGTCCAATAACGTCCAACATTCCTTCATCCGCTGCGGAGTTTGTCACTTGGCGGACACGAGATATGATATTTCGAGCATCTCCGCTATCCCACGGAATTGCCCCCACGTGCGGAACCGCGCTGTCCTCCTCCGACGGCGGTCCCCAAAGCCCGTTGTACTCCGCCTGCACCACCACGTAGTAGGTCTGCTCCGTCACCAAACCTGTGATGCTCCACTGGCGTGCAGTCGCAGGCAACACCGCAGAACTGTTCGGATACACCCCGCTCTGCGTGCCCCAGCGCACGCGGTAGCCTGTTGCACCCGGCACCTCGTCCCAATACACCGTCACTTTGTTCGCCCCCGTCGGCGCAGCGAATATCCATGGCACCGACGAGACCACCGCCACCTCCCCGCGCAGCCAGTGGTTCGCCTTCGCCTGAACCGTATACGCCCCCGCAGGCAAGGTCAACTCCACCTCTACCTCATCCGTCGGGGCGGTGGTCTCCACCACTTTGACGTATACCGGCGCAGCGGGGTTACTCTCCGTGCCCACCCGCTTGGCGCGAGACTCCAATCGCAGCACCCGCGTGGCGTGTCCGCCCCAGTTGACCAGCTGCACCCGCACGAGGACAGTCAACCCTTCGGTCATCGCCTGTTCCGCGCCAGTGAGCGCATCCGCGCCAATCGCCCCGAAGTTGTTGACCAGGATGCCAAAATCCAGGAGAGTCACCTCCCCGTCGCCGTCCAGGTCAGCGTTGGGGTTGAAGCCGGGGTCGTCTTCGGTCAAGCCGAAGCTGGCGGTCAGCCTGGTGCCGCGGATCACAGGCTTACCCGCCATCACTTTCGGGTCCACAGTGATTCGTTCCAGCAGTTGCTGGTTGCTCGTGGCGGAACACCTCCTTTGCTCGGCTACACGCCCGCCATCTGACGCAGTACCATCTGCAGAATGCCCCCATGCCTGTAGTACTCCACCTCTATTGGCGTGTCAATGCGGGCGATGGCGGTGAACCGCTTCTCGTTGCCGTTCTCATCGCGGGCGACAACGGTTACCGTCTGGCGCGGCTGCAGGTCACGGACGCCAAGGATGCTGTATCGCTCGCGCCCGGTCAAGCCCAGCGTCTCGCGGTTCTCTCCGAGCTGGAACTGCAGGGGCAGCACGCCCATGCCCACCAGATTGCTGCGATGGATGCGCTCGAAGCTCTCCGCCAGCACCGCCTTGACGCCCAGCAGGATGGTGCCTTTCGCTGCCCAGTCGCGCGAGGAGCCGGAGCCGTATTCTTTGCCCGCAATCACCACCAGCGGGATGCCCGCCTCTTTGTAGCGCATCGCCGCCTCGTAGATAGGCAACATCTCGCCCGAAGGGAAATGCACGGTGATGCCGCCTTCCGTGCCGGGCAGCAGCAGGTTCTTGATGCGGATGTTGGCGAAGGTGCCCCGCATCATCACCTCGTGGTTGCCGCGCCGCGCGCCGTAGGAGTTGAACTCCTGCGGAGAGACCCCACGCTGGATGAGATACTGCCCCGCCGGGCTGTTCACAGCGATGGAGCCGGCAGGCGAGATGTGGTCGGTGGTGATAGAGTCGCCGAACACCGCCAGCACATATGCTCCCTCGATGTCGCGCAACGGCGCGGGCTCCGGCGACAGGTTCACAAAGTAGGGCGGCTCCTGAATGTAGGTGGAGTTGGGGTCCCAGGCGTAGAGGTCGCCCTCCGGCATCGGCAGGTCTTGCCAGAACTTATCGCCAGCGAACACGCGCGCATACTGTCGGCGGAACATCTCGGGCTGCAGCGCGGCGGCGATTTCACGCTGAATCTCCTCCTGCGAGGGCCAGATGTCGCGCAGATACACTGGCTGCCCATTGCGGTCGGTGCCCAGCGGTTCGTTGAACAGGTCGATGTTCATGGTGCCTGCTATCGCGTACGCCACCACCAGCATCGGCGAAGCGAGGTAATTGGCGCGCACCACGGGGTTAATCCGTCCCTCGAAGTTGCGGTTGCCACTCAGCACCGCCGCCACCACCAAATCGCCTTCCTTCACCGCTTTAGCAATCGGTTCGGGCACGGGCCCGCTGTTGCCGATGCAGGTCGTGCAGCCGTAACCCACCACGTGGAAGCGCAGCTGCTCCAGATAGGGAATCAGCCCCGACGCCTGCAGGTAGTCGGTGACCACGCGCGAGCCGGGCGCGAGGCTGGTTTTGACCCACGGCTTGACCTGCAATCCGCGTTCCACCGCCTTCTTCGCCAGCAGCCCAGCGCCAACCATCACAGACGGGTTGCTGGTGTTGGTGCAGCTGGTGATGGCGGCAATTACCACGTCGCCATGCGTCAGGCTGTAGTCGGTGCCCTCCACCGCCACGCGCTTGCCCAATTGCTCTTCACTCAGTTCGAACCCGCGCTCTTTGATGGGTGCGCGCAGGCTGATGGCGAACGATGTTTTGGCGTCCCGAAGGCGCACGCGGTCGTGCGGACGCTTGGGTCCCGCAAGGCTGGGTTCTACGGTGCTCAGGTCGAGCTCCAGCAGGTCGGAGAAGATGGGTTCAGGGGCGTCGTCGGTGCGGAACAGCAGGTTCTCCTTACAGTAGCGTTCCGCCAGCTCCACCACCTCGTCGGGTCTGCCGGTGCCGCGCAGGTAGGCGATGGTCTCTGCATCGACGGGGAAGAAGCCCATCGTCGCGCCGTATTCGGGTGCCATGTTGGCGATGGTGGCGCGATCGGGCAGGCTCAGGCGGCTGACCCCCTCGCCCGTGAACTCCACGAACTTGCCTACCACGCCCTTCTGGCGCAGCATCTGCGTGACGGTGAGCACCAGGTCGGTGGCGGTCGCACCTTCGGGCAGCTCACCGGTCAGGCGGAAACCCACCACTTCGGGCGTCAGCATGTAGTAGGGCTGTCCCAGCATCACCGCTTCGGCTTCGATACCGCCTACGCCCCAGCCCAGCACGCCCAGTCCGTTAATCATGGTGGTGTGGCTGTCGGTGCCGACCAGCGTATCGGGGTAGGCGGTCATCTCTCCATGCTGCTCGCGCCGATGCACCAGCGGTGAGAGATATTCCAGGTTCACCTGATGCACGATGCCCATGCCTGGCGGCACGATGCGAAAATCCCGAAATGCCGATTGCGCCCAGCGCAGGAAGCTATACCGTTCCACGTTGCGCTGATACTCCAGCGCCACGTTCTGCTCGTAGGCGTCCGGTGTGCCGAACACGTCCACCTGCACTGAGTGGTCGATCACCAGGTCCACCGGCACGACGGGATTAATCTTCATCGGGTCGCCGCCGAGTCGATGCATCGCAGAGCGCATCGCCGCAAGGTCTACCACCGCAGGAACACCGGTGAAGTCCTGCATCACCACGCGGGCAGGCATGAAGGCAATCTCGCGCGGCTCTCCTGCGCCCGACCACCGCGCCAGTGCGAGAACGTCCTCCGCGGTGATGATGCGTCCGTCCTCATGGCGCAACAGGTTCTCCAGTAACACGCGGATGGAGTAGGGCAGACGGTCTAAACCGTTCACCCCTGCCTGCTGCAGGGCGTCTATCCGATAGAGGGCGACCTCTCCGAAGGAGGTTCGCAAACGTGACTTTGCGTGCAAGGCGTTGTTCATGGCGACAATCCTGTTCATGAGTGTTTGGTCATATTTTACCAGACTAAAGCCGCTGGGGAAAGGGGGTTCGGGAAGCGGGGTTACCGGGGCGCATTGGAGTGACCTGCCGGCCTTCAAACACCTCTAGGAGTTACGCAGTTGAAAGGCTGCTGGAAAGTTTGTAAACTAAAGAGACAACTTCTGTCATTCTGAGCGAAGCGAAGAATCTCTTTCAACAGGCTGAGATGCTTCACTCCGTTCAGCATGACAAGAAGTGTCATTCTGAGCGAAGCGAAGAATCTCTTTTGTGGCTCTGAGATGCTTCGCTTGCGCTCTGTTAGTATAGACGTGGGAAAGAGAACATGATACACTCTTTCCACACA
>JAIMBJ010000049.1 GCA_023511455.1 Bacillota bacterium | reverse complement strand
CGCCAGCGACGACCGCCGTCAAATCCGTAGCCATACTCATACGCCAGCTGCACGTTGCCCCCGCCGTAGTCCCGACGAATCCGAACCAGCCTGCCCTCCTCGTCATACTCCAGCAACCGCGTGTAGCCCGGCCCCGGAAAACTCGCCAGCGTGCCGTCCGCGTTCCACACATACGTCTCCGTCGTGTTGGTTGCCGCGTCCACCACCTGTATCAGCCTGCCTGCGCCGTCAACCGTGTGTGTGCCACGATGCGGCAGGTAGTGACGGTTTTGAAAGCCTTCAGGAACTTCCAGAAACCGCACAAGACTGCTCTGCTACATTGATTTTATTAAACCGCTTGCGGATTTGTGAAGGCATTTTTGCGGGGTCGGTGGGAAATGTTTGACAAATCTTCTGGTGGAGGTGGTGGTTTGCCCTCACCCCCTGCCCCTCTCCCGAAGCTTCGGGAGAGGGGAGTGTGACCTCGCCTCCGTCCCCTCTCCTGCAAGGCGATGGGATTCGCGGACTCTCCCTTCCGTTGCAGGGAAGGGTGTTGGGGCGGTCGGTTAAACCACGCTGCGGGAGAGGGGTGTCGCGCATTCCCCCTTCCCTGCAAGGGAAGGGGGCTGGGGGATCGGTTCCCTTTGCCCAGCACATCAGCTTTCGCTGCTGCCAAGGCGCATGACCGCTTCGTCGATAATCCATCGCTCCGACTCGGGGATGCGCTGCTGTACCTGTTGCAGCAACTCCGCCGCTTGGGGGCTGCTGTTTCCTGCCAGCGCGATAAGCGCCCAGTGGCGTGCGGTAGGGTTGGGCGAGTTCAGCGCCCCCTGCAACGCGGTGACGCTGACCTCTCCCATTGCCGAAAGTGCACGCGCTGCCAAATAAGCTACGGTTGGGTTGTTAGCGCCCAGCTTGGCAACGAGAGGCTGTACCGCTGTGGCCCCCAGATTCGCCAGAGAGTTCGCTGCCGCCTCCCCCACACCGCCATCGGGGTCGGAAAGCGCATCGAGCAGATGGGGGATGGCTGAGGTTTGCCCTGTTTGCCCCAGCGAGGTTGCGGCTGTACGACGCACGTGATAGTCAGGGTCCTTCAATGCCACCGACAGGGGAGCTATTGCTGCGGGGTCGTTCATTCCGCCCAGCGCCTCGGCCGCCAGTCGCCTCACCTCCGGGTCTGCACTGCGGATGGCTTGAGTAAGTGCAGGGATGGCTGCACGTCCTGCACGCGCCAGCGCGCCTACCGCTGCCGAGCGCACAATCAGGTCCTCATCGCTCAGCGCACGTACCAGAGTAGCGACCGCCCGTGCACTGGCGATTTTACCCAGCGCCACCGCCGCCTGTGCGCGTGCGTCGCCGTCGTCCTCGGGGTTATTGAGCGCGCGAAGCAGGGCATCCTCGGCCGAGGAATGGGCAATCGCCGCCAGCGCGCCAATCACCGTTCGCCGTACCGCGGGGGAATCATCCTGATGCCTCAACAGTGCAGGTACCGCACGCGGGTCGCCCAGCTTGCCCAGCAGCTCGGCAACTGCGATGCGCAACGCCTCGTCTTCCTCGTCGATGAGCGGCAACACCTGCGGAGTACATACCTTACCAATACGGGACAGTGCATCACTCGCCGCGGCTCGCGAACCACTGTCTTTCAGAGCCTCCACCAGCTTGGGCACGATGGGTTCGCCCAACGTTGCCAGCGCCTTCGCCGCACCTGACCTGACATTGCTGTCTGCGTCTTTCAGTGCGTCCAGCAATGGCTGTGGATATTTGGGCGCCAGGGTGATGAGCTTCTGCGTGACATGCTCGCGCATTCTGATTTCGGGGTCTTTTTGCAGCGCTAGCAAGGCTTTGACAGCCTCTTCCGTGCCCAGCCGCTCGAAGGCATCCGCCGCCCTCATCCGCGCTGTGATAGGTCTCTGTTGCACCAGGTCGTACAGGGAGTCATGCGTTGCCAGTATCTTCGCGGCGGCGACCTGACGGGCCGGGTCTCTGCTTACCAGGTCGTCCACCGTCCTCTGGGTCTGCACGTTGCGCCATATCGTCCAGCTAATGATGCCGCCGATGATGAGTATCCAGATTGCCCACCGCAGGGCTGCCGCTCGGTTCATCCCTCTTACCTCGCTCAGATGGCTTTGTTTATGTCTTTACTTCGGTGCTACGGCCAGCGAATCCTGCCTCACGGGTCTTACGACCGAGCACACTGCTGCACAATCTGCTGCGCCAGATGGGTTACACCGTAGCCTCTGGTTGCCATCACAAACTGCTTGCCGTACTGTCGGGCGATGTCGCGTGCCTCTTTCCAGTGTGTTCGGCTGTAGCGCACCACCACGACGGTGATGTCGGCGTTGCGGATGCGCGCCTCCATGCTGTTGACGCTCTCGCTGCCGTCGAGGTCGGGCCAGTCCACCTCTGCCAGCTGCAATGCCTCCCGGATGTTCTGCTCTGCCTCCGCACGCCGATGGAAGCACAGCATGAACAGCTTTTTGCCCTGCGTGATTTTGCGTGCCTCGCGGAGCAGTTCGCCGTTTTGTTCGGCATGAGGCTCCTCCTCAGGCTGCGCTTCCTGCGGAGGTGTCTTCTGCTCCTGTTTCAGCAGGTGCTTGCCCAGATTCACCAAAAACTTGCGGGCTGCACTCTGTTCCGATTTCGCCAGAGCACATCGTTCTGGAACAGCGGGATTTTCCAGAAGAGAGTCGTAACCGCGCATCAGCTCGCACAGCTCGCGATGGGAATACGGTACCTGCGCCTGATGGCACGCCACCAGGGCGCACAGCAGGTCTTCCTCGAAACTGTCGGGGTTGGGTTCGGAGAGAACTGCTCTGAGGTGGTCTATTGCCTCTCGCTGTTGCGCTTTCTTCTGCACCTGCCGCTTCGCCGCCTCCCAGTGTTCGTCCGCATCTCGGATGTAGTGAAGTTGCCGCTGTCGGGGACTGTTGCTGGACAGCATCTCTATCTCCCATCGGCGACCTTGCGCCTCTTCGCGAACCGCCTCGCGCAGAGTTTCCGTGCCGTCCTGCTCTGCCAGCCTGCTCAGAAGCTGCTTGGATGTCCAGATTTGCTGCACCATCGGTACTGGGGCGGCGATGCTCTCCAGCAGGGGTGCGCCGGTGCCCTTGTCCATGTCACCGCGATACTGCTGGTACCACTCCCACATCTGCCAGCTGTGTGCCAGCGCCTCATAACCAGTCTGTAGAGTCTCCAGCTCGTGCTCGCTGAAATCGAGGTTTGGGTCCAGCGGCGGTAGCCACAAACCACTGACCTGCTGATGGGCAAGCGACGTCAACTGCTTTTTCACCTGGTTTGCTTCCCACTCGCGTCCGTATTCCACCGCCTCGGCGCGTATCAGGCGATAGCGGCACGCACTCGCCATCAGCAAGCACACGACCTCCTGACGGGGAAGAGTATGATTCTCCACATAGTCCAGTTGAGCCGCCAACCTCTCCAATCGCTCTGCCAGACGGGCTCGCGCCTCTTCTAAACGGGTCTCTGCGGCCGGCGGAACCTCTTTCTGCCCGTCGGGCGCGGCAGACGGCGTCTCAGGCTCGACGGCTTCAGGCAGAGTGAGAGGCACTTCCTGCGCACTTTCAGGCTCTTCCTGTACAGAGGTCGCTTCAACAGGAGGCTCCTCCAGAACACTCGTTTCCGCTGGCTGTTCCGCGCAAGACGGCTCCTCCATCGGGGCTTCCAGAGGCTCTGGTGAAAGTGTCCAGCCCTCTACCATCCGGTACACGGCTCGCATGGCAAGGGCAACCTCCGCTTCCTCACAAGCACCAACCAGAACACACAGCGCGAGGAGGGCGCGCAATGTGCTGGCTTTGCTCCCCGCCAGTTCCGTACCACGCTGCAAATCGCTCCAAACCGACGTGAGCAGGTCTACGGTCAGCAGCAATTGGCGGCGGCTCTCGTGGTCAAGGGTGGCTATTCGGATGCATGGCGCAAGGGACTGAATGGCTTGCTCCACCTGAAGACGCATCCCGGCAGACGTAACATCACCGTGATTCATCACAGCACCCTCCTTCAATAGAAAGTGTTGTGTCTATTTAGACGATTGAAACCCATAAAAAGTTTCAATATGGCACTTGATAATATTTAACTGTCAATTCTAAGAATAAACATGGCAGGCTTCTTACGGAAGGAAACAGGCTCGATGGTATCGTATTCTGCGAGCGGTTGGCTGTCACCAGGTCACAGGCTACAGTGTTCGTGAGGCGGTCTGGGTTGTCGCGGCTTTCGTCTCTCGGTGACCTGGTGTGAAAACCAATCCAGTGTCCACTTCGACAGCATGCCACATAAGGAGGAAAATGCCATGCGCAAGATTACCATCATCGGAGCGGGTGGATACGTCTTCCCGATTCGGTTGACGGTAGACATCCTTTCGTTTCCCGAGTTGCAGGATTCGGCCCTTTACCTCTACGACATTGACGGGGAACGGTTGGCACGTTCCAAGCGACTCATTGACGGCATTGTAGAGCGCAACAACCTGCCCACGCGAGTCGAAGCGGGATTAGACCGTCGGGAAGCCCTGCGCGACGCCAACTATGTCATCGTGGCGTTTCAGGTTGGAGGCGTAGAGGCTTACAAATGGGACGTGGAGATACCGCGTCACTACGGATTAGACCAGTGTGTGGGCGATACGCTGGGACCTGGTGGAGTGTTTCGAGGTTTGCGTTCCATCGCCGTCTTCGAGGACATCGCGCGCGACATGCACGAATTGTGCCCCGACGCGCTGATGCTGCAATACGCTAACCCGATGTCCATCAACTGCTGGGCGCTGAACCTGATGGGTATCAAGGTGGTGGGTCTGTGCCACAGCGTGCAAGGCACGAGTAGGATGCTGGCGCACGAGCTCGGCGTGCCCTACGAGGAGGTCTCTTTCAAGTGCGGCGGTATCAACCATCAGGCATGGTTCACCGAGTTCAAGCATAAGGGCGTGGATGTCTATCCGCGCCTGCGTGAAGTGATGTTCCAGAAATATCCCTCCCCGCTGGAAGTCAACGCGGATACCAAACTCCCGCAGAGCCGCTTCGCGCAGCGCGGCCTGGACCACCAGGCGGAAGACGAAGTGTACTACTACGAGCGTGTGCGCACCGAAATCATGCGCACCTTCGGCTACTTCCACACCGAGAGCTCGCATCACGGCAGCGAGTACGTACCCTGGTTTCGCAAGAACCCCGACATCGTGAAAGCCTATATCCCCGTGCGATGGGATTATTACGAGATTTCCTGCTCGTATCAGGAGGAGAGTCATCAGGAATATCTGCGCCAGCTGTGCGAAGGACCATTGCACCTCAGCGAGGAGTACGGCGCGCGCATCATCCACGCCTGTGAGACGGGCGAGCCGGTGGTGATTTACGGCAACGTGCCGAACTGGGGCGCACCGGGCACCGACCCCAAACACTCGCGCTCGCATATCATCTCTAACCTGCCGCACAACTGTTGCGTGGAGGTTGCCTGTCTGGTAGACCGCAACGGCGTGCAGCCGGTCGCATTTGGTGACCTGCCCCCGCAGTGCGCCGCCATCAACCGGCAGAGCATCAACGTGCAGGAGCTGGCGGTGCTGGCAGCGATGCACCGCGACCGCTCGCTGGTGTATCAAGCGGTGGCAATGGACCCGCTGACCGGCGCACTGCTTACCCTGCCGCAGATTCGGCGCATGGTGGACGAGATGTTTGAAGCAGAAAAGCAGTGGCTGCCCCAATTCGCAGGAGGGAATGCATGAAGCGCATCCGGCAAACAGCCCAAAGGCTTTACGAGATTTTCCAGCGGGTGCTGGACGAGCAGAATAAAGGACGATACGCCCCAGAACTATGGTCTTCCTACGGACACGTGGGCACGCGAGCGGGCGCGCTTCGCAGAACGCTGTTTGTCTCTGACCTGTGTCGGCTCGCCAAGTTCGACCCGCAAGACAAGGTCATCGTGGATGCCGGATGTGGTTTCGGGGTCATCGCCATCATCATCCACCTGCTGGGAGCACGCAAGGTGTGGGGCTGCGATATCTCGGAAGAACGGCTCACCACCTTTCAGAGAATCATTGCCGACCTCAGGTTGGAAGCGTATCTGGAGGGGCATCTGCTGCCAGTGGAAAATATCCCGCTGGAGGATTGCTCGGTAGACGCAGTGGTTTCCAACGAAGCCATTTCCCACTATCGGGATGTGGATGCGTTTGTGCGACAGGCAGCCCGATTGTTGAAGCCCGGCGGGGTATTGCTCATCGCGGACGGAAACAACGCTGCTAACCTTTCGCGTCGCCGTTTTACCCAAGAGATATGGGAACGCTTTGAGAACAGACCTGCCGGAGAAGTGCATGGGCACTATCTGGAAACCCCTTACAGGGAGATGCGTCGGCAAATCATTCAGGCCACCGCCCCCCAGCTGCCCGAGGACATTGTCACACGCATTGCTGAGGGTACAGCTTACATGGATAGGAACGCTGTAGTGAAAGCAGTGCACCACTACCTCGCCACCGGCACTCTGCCCTCATCCCGTTTTGACCGCAATCGGTGTCCGCTGAACCCGATATCGGGGGCGTATATGGAAATGCTGTTTCACCCGGCTGAGCTGGCACGGCAGATAGAAGACTACGGTTTTCGGGCGAGGCACTATGCAGCTCTTGGTGGTGCGATTCCCGTCCCCTTGGTAGGGATAAACCATCTGTTCAGGCTGCTCACTCCTTTTACCCTGCCGTGGGCCCGAGCATTTCGGGTGGTCGCCGTAAGGGTGTAGTAAGACAGGCGGTGGAGCCGACGGGCGGACTCGAACCGCCGACCTACGCATTACGAGTGCGCCGCTCTACCGACTGAGCTACGCCGGCTCATAAGAAATGGTGCCGCGGGGCAGAATCGAACTGCCGACACCAGGATTTTCAGTCCTGTGCTCTACCAACTGAGCTACCGCGGCATCGGGCAAAGGTGGCGGGGACGACGGGGCTCGAACCCGCGGCCTCAGGCGTGACAGGCCTGCGCTCTAACCAACTGAGCTACGCCCCCGCAAAGGTTGTAAGCATGGTGGGCGAAAGAGGGCTCGAACCTCTGACCTCTTCCTTGTAAGGGAAGCGCTCTTCCACCTGAGCTATTCGCCCTCTTTGAAGGAACATTTCCCACCAGCACCGTATATTATTCCAAAAATCTTGCGATTTGTCAACGGGGTACACGCGATTTCTCGCCCCAAGACACCAAAAAAAGCTCAACACAAGGAGGTCTTCCAATGCGCAAGTGGTGGACAATGCTCGTCCTGGCTGTCGCGATAACCGCCGTGTTGCCGGCAGCCGCACAGGAGGAAACCGGGAATAACAACCTGTGCGTGCGCGCGGGTGTCTTCTTCCCGCAAAAGTCCGATACCAGGGATGTGGCGGATAAAGCGTGGTTCACAGCAGGGATCGAGTACGCCTTCCAGCCGCTGGTGGCGCCCGGCTTTGAAGGCAAATGGACGCTCAGCGCCGATTTTATGGGCAACAAAACCATGCAGAATGTGCCTGTCCAGGTCAATCTGGTCAGTATGTTTAACCGATTCACCTGGAGCGTCGGCGCGGGCATCGGTTTCGCGAAGGATGTGAACGGAGAAGCCAAGACAGGCTTGACCTACAGCGTCGGGGTGGGCGCCGCACTGGGAAATACCTCCGTCCCGCTGGAAATCGGCGTGATGTGGAGAGGCATGACCAATGTCAACAACCAGCTGGATGGTGTAGCGGTGCATTTGCAGCTGCGCTTTTAAGCCAGCGTGGCACTGGCGAATTGTTCTAATGCTATCGGCTGGAGGGCGAGGCTCCGTTCGGGCTGCGAATCGACTCCCCGCCTGCGGGAAGGTCGGGTAAGAAGCGGCTTACCCGGAGGTTCGCCCTCCCCAAAACGCAGGCTAACGCCTGCGGCTACATTGTGCTACATTCTGTGTGTTCTCTGACATTCCACTAAGGCTCCCCATTACTGGAGCGCAGCAGCTCGCTGACCTTCACCACACGATACCCCTGCGCATCCAGCGCGTTCAGCAGTTGCGGCAAAGCCTGTGCGGTCGCCTCGCTACCGCAGTGCATCAGCACAATCGCGCCCGGGCGGATGTGGCGCATCACGCGGTCGGTAATCATCTGCGGGGTGATGTCCTTCTTGACGCTGTCCCAGCTGTCCACAGTCCAGTAGATGGTCAGGTACCCCTCCTCGGCGGCTACCGAACGCACTCGTTCGTCGCGCGCTCCAAAGGGAGGGCGGAAAAGGGGCTTGGTACTGCGTCCGCATATACGCAGCGCGGCCTCTTCGGTACGGCGGAGTTGCTCCCGGATTTGTTCATCCGTCAGGGAGGTAAACGCCGGATGAGACCAGGAATGGTTACCCAGCTCATGTCCCGCATCGGCGATTTGACGAGCCATGTCCGGGTAGCGTTCCATCCACTGCCCCGTTAAGAAGAAGGTGCAGTGCACCCCACGCTGCGCCAGAGCGCGCAGGATGGTGGGCACAGGCTCCGCGGAGCTGCCCGCGTCAAAAGTCAATGCCACCAGCTTCGCCGAAGGGTTACCGGCATCCACTTCACGTGAAGAGACTTTTAAAGGCGCAGCGGAAGAGGGTACTGCGTCGGAGCCAGTCAATGGTGACAGGTTCTGGGGGCTCTGCACCGCCTCTCTCTGCGGCGCTGCAGGTACCGATTGCTTTCGCGATTCAGGAGCACGAGCAGGTTGTACCTGCCTGCTGGCGGAGGGGGACGTCACCTTGTCGGGCTGGCTACGATCCGATACCGGAGGGACGACGCGCGAGACGTAAACAGCCACGGCAAGGACACCGACGACCACCAGCAGAAGCTGCAGTATTCCCCACACGAACCGCGTGCTCTGGCGCGGTCGCCGCCGAGATGTTGTTCGCTTACGGGATGCCATTGCCCTACAGTGCGGACGCCACTTTGGGAGCCGTCAGCTTCTCGCGCAGATACTCTACTGCCTTCTTTAGCTGCACATCATGGGCGCGGTCGTCGATGTCGGTCATTTCCTCGCTTTGCTTTACCACGATATCCGGCTGAATACCACCGCGCCTGATTTCGTTTCCGTCCGGGTCCACTTTGCGGTTCAGGTCGTAACCGCTGGGGGTCAGATATTTCGCCGTCGTGATGGCAACTGCCGAGCTATCCTGCAACTGGAAGATAGTCTGCACCAGTCCCTTGCCAAAGGTGGTTTCGCCAATAATGACGCCACGCTTGTTGTCCCGAATGGCTCCTGCCACGATTTCCGACGCGCTGGCGCTCCACTCGTTCACCAGCACTACCAGAGGGTAGGGCTTGAGGGCTCGCCCGCGCTCGGCATGTAGTTTGGTAATCTGTCCGTTCTTCTCTTGAATAAGTACCACCACACCGTTGTCAATGAACCGGCTGGCGACGTCCACTGCCACGTTCAGCAAACCGCCGGGGTTGTAGCGCAAATCCAGTATCAGCGCACGCAACCCCTTTCCTTCCAGTTCGCGTACTTTCTGCACCAGCAGCTGGTCGCATTTCTCATTGAACTGCTCCAGCCGTATGCGTCCGATACCAAGTTTCTCATCTTCCATGTAGGAATACACCACCGGCGAGGTAATCAAATCGCGCACAATGCTGATATGCAGCAGCTTTGCCTCGCCCTTGCGTCGAATAGTCAGCTCCACCTTCGTGCCGCGCGGACCGCGAATCTTCTTTACCACATCGTCCACACGCATACCAGCTACCGGCTTGCGGTCTACCTCCACAATCACATCTCCAGCCCTAATACCTGCCTTATCTGCAGGGCTTCCTTCAATGGGACGGTAAATCACAATCTGTCCCTCTTTTTCCTGCAGCTGCGCACCGATGCCGAAAAAATCACCGCGCGTGTCTTCCTGCATACTGCGGTACTCGGTGGGGTCCATGAAGCGGGTATAGGGGTCGTGCAGCGATGCCAACATCCCACGGATAGCGGCGTAGGTGAGCTGCTTCTCGTTCAGCGGCTGATAGTAGTGGCTGCGCAGGCGCGAGAGTACGTCCCAGTACAACCCCACGGGCCAGAGGTACCCCTGCTGAGCGTCCTGCTCTATCTGCAGGGCGAGATTCACCCTCTGAGGAACGGTCTGTGCGGCGTACAGCGCACGCCGAACGTCCCCCGTTCTCAAATCCGAATAGAAGAAGCCCGCCAGAAAGGCAAGCGTGACGAGAAGCGGGGCAAATCCCGAAAGTGAAAAACGCTTTTTCTGCATGGTCCCTTTCCCTTCCTACGATGCCCGTGTGGTCGTGCGCTGCGTGAGAAGGCTCACGGCTTTCTCCAGCGCCAAATCGTGTCCCTGTTTGAGAACGGTCGGAGCGGCTACAGCAGGGTAAACTCCCTTGCCGTGAAAGTCGCCGCCACTCCATGTCAGAAACTTACCGGTGGTCATCGTAAACGCGGAACCGTCCGGCAACGGCACAAAGGTCTGTACTAGTCCATCGCCGAAAGTGCGCTCGCCCACCAGTTTCGCTCCCGCTTTGTCGCGCAGGAGCACCGCCAGCACCTCCGCGACGTTTGCCGTCCCTCGATTCACCAGCACCACGATTGGCGCCTTCACGCGAGGGTTTGCACTGATGTTCACCTGCTGGCGGCGTCTGCTCTCCCCATTGCGTGTTTCTATGACTGCCAGCACGGGGCTTTTCGCCAGCATCGCTGCCACCTGCGATGCCGATTCCACCGAACCGCCGGGGTTATTGCGCAGGTCAACAACCAGTCCCTGCAAACGATTGCCCAACCCCGCCAGTGCGGATTTCAGCTTTTCCGGGGTCTGCGTGTTGAACTGCACAATGCGCAGATATCCCACTTGACCCGGAAGCAGCCGGTACGCCACCGGGTCCACGTTGAGAACGCCTGGCGTCACCTTCACCTTGAGGGTGGAGTTGCCCCGACGTACGGTGAGTGTCATCGCACCCTGGTCTTTGTTTGTCAGCGACCTCATCGCTTTGCGCAGGTCCAATCCTGCCAGCACCCGTTTGCGGGCATCCTCCAGCGCCTTCACCAGCTCGTTACCGCGTACTCCCGACCGCTGAACCTGCCGGAACGGGTCATAGGCAATGACCCACTTGCCGTCGATCTCGGTGATGACGTCGCCGGGCTGCAAACCGGCTCGTTCCGCCGGGCTACCGGGTAGAGGAGCAACCACAGTCAGTTCGCGCCGTTCGATATCCTGCGTGACGTTTCGGACAACCCTCAGCACAGCGCCGATGCCATAGTAGTTACCCTGCGCAGCCTCCTGTAGCAGCCGCGCTTCCTCCGGCTCCAGAAAGCGGGTGTTGGGGTCATTGAGTGATTGCAACATTGCCCGCACCGCGCCGTACGCCATGGGCTTTGTCATCTCCGGCGTGTAGTCCACATGCTGCTTCTCCACGTACTTGAACACGCTGTAAAAGAGCTGCATCAGGTCCATGCTGACAGGAGATGCATTATCGCTCGGCGTCAGCGCCATCGAATAGCTTTGCTTGGGAGAGTACTCCTGCAGCGAGGTCAAACGGGCCCCCGGATTAGCCGTTGCTACGGGCAGGGTTACTATCTGCTGACGCAACCACCACCCCACAGCAAAGGCGGCTATCGCCAGCAGGAACCAGGGCAAAACATGCCGAGAGGCGCGAACAACCACTGATGAACCTCCATTTCGTATACCGGTTTGTAGACGCTGGCGGGCAACGTGATACACTTGTCCAGTAACCGTATTATAGCACCCGTCGGAGCGCAAAGTCAATCGCAAGAATACGAAAATATCCCTCCTTACCTCACTTAAATTCCTTGCTGTAGGCGATGAGCAAGCTGATGCGCCGGTTAGAGTAGTGATAGGGGTCATTGGGCACGCGCAGCTTGTTGTCGGCATAGCCACGCACCTCATAAATCTGTCCTTTGCGTAAACCGCTGCCTTCGAGGACACGTCGCGCGCTGTTTGCCCGATTCACCGATAGTTCCCAGTTGGTCATACCTCCTCCCGAAAAAGGACGGCTATCCGTATGCCCCTCGATGACGATGCGATTGGGAAGCTTCGCAAGGTGCTTGGCGATGCGACTGAGAAGCTGGCGGGCTTGCGGATTCAGCTCCGCACTCCCCGTCATGAAGAAAACCGATTGGGAACTCTCCAGCAGTTCCACTCGAAGCCCTTCATCCACAATCTGTATCTGCACATAGGGCTTCAGGTGTTTGAACTCGGGTACGCTCTCCACAACCTTCTCTATCTCTTTTTTCGCCGCCTCCATCCTTTGCTTTTCGGAGACCTCACCCGGTTGGGGCAGCTCCTTCTCACCTGCTTTGGCTGCTCCGCCATCCGGCGATATACTGAACGCCAGCTTTCCCTCATTGACCGCCTTCATGAAACCGACCGGGTCCTTAAAGTACGCCGCAATGGCTTCCTTGATGTTCTGGCTCAAGCCGATAATCCACATCACCAGAAAGAACGCCATCATAGCGGTCACGAAGTCAGCGTAAGCGACCTTCCACGCACCGCCATGATGGCCGTGTCCGCCATGCTTTTTTTTGACGATGCGGATGTCGCCGCCCTTCTCGCTTCCTGCCATCACTGACCTCCTACGCCGCTGCTGCCTGTCGACCGCTTCCCTTCACGCCTTCCTCCATCTCGCGGAAGCTGGGACGATAAGCAGGTGGAATCTGACGACGGGCAAACTCCACACAGGTAATAGGCGATTCGCCACGAGCGAAGGAAAGCAGCGCATGGCGGATGCACTGGAGATATTCCTCTTCCGCCTGCACACGCCCTTCCACCGCCTGAGCAAGGGGCTGGAACATGCCATATGCCAGCAGCACGCCCAAGAAGGTACCAACCAGTGCCGCTGCCACCTTCTGACCAATCTGCTCGGGAGGTCCGTTGATCGCCTGCATGGTGATGACCACACCCAGCACCGCCGCCACGATACCGAAGCCAGGCATCGCGTCGCCAGTCTTGGAAAGCATGTGCGCCGGCTTCATCGCTTCCTCTTTGTGGGTCTCCAGGTCAATCTCCATTAAATCGTTCAGCTCATAGTGCCCCACGGCGCCGGTGAGAATCACCTTCACCGTGTCGCATAAGAACTCCATCGCATGGTGGTTGGCTGTAATGCCCGGATACTGGGCAAACAGTTCGCTCGATTCCGGGTTCTCCACATGTCGCTCCAGAGCCAACAGCCCCTCTTTGCGCGCGAGCGTAAACATACCGAAGAGCATCTGTAGCAGCTCCATGTAAGCTTCCTTGCTCACCGGAGGCGGCTTTAGTAGCCCCAACACCGCTTTTATCAACGTCTGCACACCGCTGATACCGTTGCCCACAAT
This sequence comes from Bacillota bacterium, assembly GCA_023511455.1. Taxonomy (NCBI): domain Bacteria; kingdom Bacillati; phylum Bacillota; species Bacillota bacterium. The sequence goes on along the minus strand of JAIMBJ010000049.1, from coordinate 7,294 downwards.
AACGCCGCCAAATGCAGCGCCGCCGATGATGATGAACTCCGAAATCTGGATGAGCAAAGCCACCTTGCCGCCGTGCATGGTGTAGCCCACCAGAATGGAGCCAAATACCACCGCTAAGCCAATCAAGACAAACATGTACCCTCTTTGACCTCCTCGTGAAATCGCACAAAAGGGTGTCACTAAGTATGTTGGCTAAAAGAGGACGTTTGTGAAGAGGCAACCACGCAAGGATAGAGTGAGGGGCAATCTGGTTGAAAGACTGCCCCCCTGCAAACAAACAGCAGTTACCTTACTGATCCAGCGGCTTCCGCCGGAGCCCCGCCCTCTACCTCAGGGGACGGCTGCTGCTTCATCAGACCCGCCTTCCCGCCAGGGAACATATCCACAAAACCCACGTTTTTCCCCTGCTGTGGTTGAATCAGCGATTTGTATGCGGAGAAGGCGGCGATGACTATCGCTACAACCGCGATAATCACCCAGATGACGGTCTTACTGCTACTGGGAGGTGTTTTGGACATGGCTCTTCTCCTTAAGGCTTGAACGCTTCGTTCCAGTGCAGATAGTTAAACCGCCGCTCCGCCACCGCCTGGTCGTTCCAGGGCCAGTACATAATCTGGCTGCGTCGCAGCGCCTTGGCATGTCCATCTGCCCACCCAAGCGTCATCAGCTTGTTGTGGTTGCCCATCGCAAACCGCCCGTCGCCCTGTCCGCACCAGTTAACCGTCAGGTAGTTGGGCGCCTCGGGCCAGGCGGGGTCAGCGATGTTGCGGTTGTCCCACCGCCAGTGCGTGAAGTTGCGTCCGTAGCTGACCGTCGTCCACAACTCGTACATGATGGCGGTCTCACCCGGTCTGCCGATTTCCGACATTGTCTTGGACTCGGCGGTAGCCGCACCCTGCGCGGTGCTGATGGGATAGTAGGCACATACACCAAAGGTTGCCGTGTTCTCCCACGTGCCCGGCTGGAAATGGGTGAAGGAATAGCTGATCTTGTACCATGTGCCGTTCGGTCCGGTGCAGTCGTCACGCGGAATGCCGTCGCTGGGACAGCCCCAGATGCCGGTGTTCTTGACGTAGGGGTTCAGCATATCCTCCGGACCGATGGTCTGGTCAGGACCGTTGGGGTCATTGTTCCAGCAACGCGATGGACAACCGCTGGTACACGCGCCCGGATTGGTAAAGCAAGCAGGGTTCCACACCAGCAATCGGTGGAACTTCTCATCGTAGTCCTGCGTGTACATCAGCGCAGCGAGCAGGATTTGCTTGACGTTGGAGATGCAGTTGGACTGTCGTGCCTTTTCGCGCGCCTGCGCGAAAACGGGGAAGAGGATGGCTGCCAGTATCGCGATAATCGCGATGACCACAAGCAGCTCAATGAGCGTAAATCCTCGGCGAGACATGGTTCATCAGGCTCCTTTCCGTTAGGGTTGACCTCTGAGATTATTATAGAACTCCTTGCCAAAATGGTCAATAACAATGCGATAAAAGATGGGAGTTGTTCACCTGCCCCTTTCTACGCCTGCTCCTTTCCCGCTGTATTTCGCTTGTACGAGTATTATATAACGCTTAAGGAACTATGTCAAGAGAGGGCATTCGAAATCATATTTGGTTTCACTGCGTTGGTTCCCCGCCTGTTCCAGTTTTAGTAGCGCCTCGCGTGCCGCCGCCTGTTCCGCTTCCTTCTTGCTCTTGCCCGTTCCGGTGCCCAGTACAACTTCACCCAGGCGTACCTGTACACAGAAGGTTTTATCGTGGTCCGCTCCGGTGGTGGAGACCACCTCATACTCAGGGGTCTCATGCAGCAGGGCGTGTGTTTTCTCCTGCAACCGCGACTTGTAATCGTGAGCGCGAGAGGCATCCGGCGCCCTATGGATGACGTCGCCCAGTATCTGCAACACAAACCGCCGCGTTTCTTCCATGCCTGCTTGCAGATATACCGCCGCAATCAACGCTTCCACAGCGTCTGCCAGAATGCTGCTGCGTTGGCGTCCACCCTGCGCCTCTTCCCCCGCGCTCAGGCGCAACACCTGGTCCACCCCAAGCTGCTTTGCCACCTGAGCCAGAGTCCGTCGGCTCACCACGAGCGCACGGGCACGTGACAGGTCGCCCTCCGTGTGATTGGGGAAAAGATGAAACAGCTCTTCGGTGACAATCAGACCAAGCACGGCATCGCCGAGAAACTCCAGACGTTCGTTGCTCTGCGCCGCGCCCTCTGCCAGTACGGAGCGATGCGTCAACGCCTGCTCCACCAGCGGGGCGCAGGTTTCTGGAATCTGGATTTTCCGGCAAAACTCCCGCGGGGACATGTCAAAAACGTTCGAAACGCTCCACGTTCACGACGAAGACAATCGCGCCTCCCACCAGCACCTTGACCGGGTTCGGCACGAACGCCCCTACCGGCGCAGCATCCGGCGGTAGTACGTTCACGTACTGCTCGCGCGTCTTGCAGCTCTCTCCGATGAGGCGAAGCACCTGGTCGAGGTCTTCGTCCTCCACGCCGATGAAGAGGGTCACGTTGCCCTCGCGCAGGAAACCGCCTGTGCTTGCCACCTTCGTGAACTTGAAGCCGTTGCGTAGCAGCGCATCCGAAATCTTGTTCTTGTCGCGGTCATGCACGATAGCGATGACCAGTTTCATGATCCTTCCCTCCTGCCTTGCGGACGGCTCTATTATACAGGAAGTGCTACGGGGGTTCAATCAGCGCTCTTACCAGAGGATGCCCCGACACGAGCCTCGTTCTGAGGATGAACAGATACGCCAGAACTCCGCAGAGCACTTATGTCCGCCCAGATCAGGTTCTGCAAATCCGCCAGCGGTCGCATGGCGTCCAGCACCAGATAGCGCTGTGGCTCTCGCTGCGCTTCCGCCAGAAATCCCACGCGCACCTGCTCATGGAAGGCTATCTCCTCCGCCCCAATGCGGTTGCGCTCGCGCTGCCGCTGCAGCCCCACCTGCACCGGCAGATCCAGCAGGTACGTCCGCACCGGCTGCAACCCACCGGTAGCGAACCCATTCATCTGCCTCACCCACTCGACGTCCAGCCCGCGCGCGTAGCCCTGATAGACCAGCGTGGAGTCAGCATAGCGGTCACAGATAACCGTTTTCCCCTCGGCGAGAGCCATGCGGATATGTCGGGTATGGATGGCGCGGTCGGCGAGAAAAAGCAGCAGTTCCTCCTCGCGTCGCAGGTCGCCGTGCTCCAGCAACACCTCGCGCAGGCGTGGTTCCCAAGGTTCATATGTCAACCAGTTGGGAATACCTTCTTGCCGGAGACGTTCAGAAAGCCAGCGGGCAAGGGTGGTCTTGCCCGCTCCCTCAACACCTTCGAAGGTGATAAACAGCGCGTCCATTTACGGCGGTGAGATGCGCACGCGACGGTTCGGCTCGACTCCCACGCTCTCCGACACCAGCCGGTACTTCTCGACCAGCTGGTGCTGCAGGCGACGAATGTAGCTGTTTTGCGGAGAGAGGTCTACCGGCATCGAGGTGCGCAGCACCTCCTGAATGGCGGCTTCCGTCTCCATCAGCGCAGCTTCCGTCGGGTCGAGCGCAGGTTCCGAATCTTCCCAGCCCTCCGGCGGGCGCATCGCGAAGATGTCCTGAACGCTACCGGCAATCTGCGCGTAGGTGTTGCTCTTCACCACGTACACCGGTAGCCCCCGTGCCGACACTTCCTTCATGCGCGTGGGCTCGCGGCGGGCGTTTGCCTTCAGGGCAATCACCACATCCGCCTGCTGCACGTCTCGCACAATGTAGGCAGGCACGCGCAACTCGCGAATCGCGCGCTCGAGGCGGTTACGACTGACCCCGTAAGGGAAGATGCGCACGGTGGAGGGCAACTGACGCCGCTCACGCACCTGGCTGGACGAACGCACCACCAGCGTGCCGGTTTCGCGCGCGGGTTCGGGTGCATCTCCTGCCTGAACGACCTGAATCGTGCCATCCGGCAGGCGCACACGCACCTCCGGACGAGGCGTCTCTCCGCGCAGGATGCGGTCAACGGTGCTGGCAACGTCATGGTGTATCGCCAGTTTGTCCTTCTCGATCATCTCGATGATGATGTCGAAGGTAGGTGGCGCCTTCCGCTCCAGTACCGTTTTCTGCGTGCCGCGTCGGCGTGCCTCTTCGTCGGAGAGGGTCACCGCCTGAATGCCTCCCACCAGGTCGCACAGGGTGGGGTTCATCAGCAGGTTTTCGAGCGAGTTGCCATGCGCCGTACCGATTAGCTGCACCCCGCGTTCGGCGATGGTACGTGCGGCGAACGCCTCTGCCTCCGTGCCGATTTCGTCGATAACAATGACCTCCGGCATGTGGTTCTCTACCGCCTCGATCATCACCGCGTGCTGCAGTTCGGGCGAAGCTACCTGCATGCGCCGCGCCATGCCAATCGCGGGGTGCGGGATGTCGCCATCGCCGGCGATTTCGTTGGAGGTGTCCACAATTACCACGCGCTTGTTGAATTCGTCGGCGAGAACGCGGGCGATTTCGCGCAGCTTGGTGGTCTTGCCGATGCCGGGACGCCCCAGCATCAGCACGCTCTTGCCGCGCTCGATAACGTCCTGAATGATGTCAATAGTGCCGAAGACCGCCCGTCCCACGCGGCAGGTTAGCCCGATGATGCGCCCCTGCCGGTTGCGGATAGCGGAGATGCGGTGAAGGGTACGCTCGATGCCCGCACGGTTGTCCTTGCCGAACGCGCCCACGCGTTGCACCACGTAGTCGATGTCTGCCTCCGTCACCTCCATGTTGCTCAGCTGGAGGGTGCGATCCGGAAAACGTGCCTGAGGCTCCCGACCAAGGTCGAGAATGACCTCCAAAAGGTCTTCCAGACTCGGCTCCTGTTCGAGGGCGCGACGCACCTGCGGCGGCAACACCGCCAGCAACTCGTCCAGATTGTCGGTGACACGCAACTGCGTCTTCGGGCGCTGCAATATCTGCGCGCCAGTTAAGGAAGTGAAGCTGCTCATGCAGTCTGTAGAGACTCTTTTCCCTCCTGCCGATTACGGCGTGATGCAGAGTGTTTTTCTATCTTTATGATACCGGATGGGGCGCCCCGGAAGCAAGTTTTCGCCCGGTCAAAACCCACCCTGCCACATACACTATCACCGCCACCGCTAACCCCGGATACATCGGCTGCAAGAAGGCAGGGTCCTCCAGCCTCCTGCTCAGTAACCCGTATATCATCCAGCTCAGTGATGTACTGAAACCCAGCACCATGGTCGCCAGCGCAAACCCAGGCGATACCCGAAAACGACGGGTGTAACTGCCGACCAGAGGCAACAACAAGCCGGGAATAAACAGCGACCCGATGAGATACCACAGGTTCACTACCGACTGCACCCGCCATGCCAGCACAATCGCCAGCACGCCCACCAGCGTGATACCCCAGCGCGTGTAGCGCATCGCCTCCGCCTCTTCGCCTCCGCGCCAGCGCCACATCAGGTCGCGCCCGAACGTCACCGCCGACAGAAAGGTATAACTCACCACCGTGGACATTACGGTCGCAAACATGCCCACGAAGAAGATGCCCTTCGCCACTGGAGGAAGCACCCGCTCCGCCAGCACGGGATACGCAAACTTGGGGTCTTGCAGGCTGTCGCCCAGAATAGCCCTTGCGTAAAGTCCTGCACTGGTGGTCAGCAAATCGAACACAAACCAGCAGCAGACGCTCAACACAATCCCCCATCGCGCCACCTGTGGCGACTTCGCTGCGTAGCACCGCTGGTGAAATCCGGGGTCAATCAGCGTCCACAGCGCAATAAAGAACCATACTATGATGTACTGGACAGAGTTTCCCCCGTGCCATGTCAGGTGCAACGGCGGCAGGTGCTGTCGCAAAAACTCCAGGCCACCGTACTGCGCCACCAGATACGGCAGGATGATGGCGAAACCGCCAAACATCATCAGGAACTCCAGCACGTTCACGCGCACATCTGCCTGCAGTCCGCCATGATACAGGTAGACGGTGCTCAACACCATGCCTACCACGAGCCACAGCAACAGATTGCCTCCGAACACCAGCTGAAACAGTACACCCAGAATGAGCGTATAGGGTGCGGGCGTGGTCATGCAAAAGGTCAACAAAGAGCCGAACAGACCGCAGGCGCGTCCGTAGATGCCGTACAGTCGGTCGGGGATGGTAAACAGCGCCGCCTCGCGCACGCGCGGAGCCAGCAGCCACGCGAAGAGCAGAGCGAAGACGTAGTAAGGCAACCCAAACACCACCCAGTTAGAGACGCCGTAGGAGTAGCTGAACTCTCCTACCCCCAGAATGCCGCCATACCAGGTGGCAACCAGCGTGGCAACGAAAGCGGGCAGGCTCACCGTGCGCCCCGCCACCAGATATCCTACCGCATCGCCCTCACGCAGGTGGCGCCGCGCCGCAAAGCCCACCCACAGCACCGCCAGCAGGTAAAGCACCAGTACCGCGACATCACCCGCCGAAAAGTGTACCAATGGCTCCACTCAAGCCCTCCCATGTAGCCGCAGGCTTCAGCCTGCGTCCAACGACACACCACCTACCGAAGCCGAATCACCACCAGATACCCCTGCTCCCACGTAACGGACACCGGCGAGGAAACCACCACGTTGCTCACGCCGCGCGTACCAATGTTCAGCGTCTCGCCGTGCAACGCCCACTTCAATCCTTCGGTGCGCACACCATGTACCTCCCCCAAAGGCAGCAGCGAAACGGTCGCACCGCGCGGGGCATCGAAATGCACACGCCGATGTCCGAAATAGGTAATGGAATGGTCTTCCACGAAGCGAATCTCCGCCCTGTCGGCGTAGCGCACCGCGCCGCAAACGTTCCCCAGCACGTGGTCCAGCCGATCGCCGGTGGTTCCCACCACCACAATCTGCGGGTGTTGCCAGCGGGTTACCGCAAAACGCAACGCCTTTTCCAGGTCGGTATCGTCCTGTCCGGGGTCGTGAATAACGCTCTCCGCAGGGAGCGATTGCAACAGTTGCGCGGGCACCGAGTCGAAGTCGCCCACCACGTAGTCGATGCGCAGCCCCGCCTCGCGCAGACGCTCCGCTCCCGCGTCCGCGCCAATGAGCACATCTGCTTCCACTACCACCGACTGAAGCAGTTCCTGCTGCGGCGGCTGACCATTCAGCACGATGAGAACACGCATTCCCTTATACCCCGGGTATATTTTTTAGGAGTTACGCATTTGAAAGGCTGCTCGAAAGTTTGTAAACTAAAGAGACAACTTCTGTCATTCTGAGCGAAGCGAAGAATCTCTTTTGTGGCTCTGAGATGCTTCGCTTGCGCTCTGTTAGTATAGACGTGG
>JAIMBJ010000048.1 GCA_023511455.1 Bacillota bacterium | reverse complement strand
TGTCTCTGCTTCGGGAAGCGATAAGAGCTTTTCTGGCTCATCCCACCTATGACCTCAATCCAACTGCGTAAGTCCTATGGTGTTTGTGTACAGACCCTCAATGAAGCAACGTGATACAGGCACTCATGCTACTGTCTCTCTATTCTCCTCGCCTTCATATCACCTCCTCTCAAGATTCGGAACATTTTCATCTGCAGGCGAACTGACTTCCAGAAGTTACAAAGACCGGCACATTTCAGATGAGTAATCGTTTACGTTTCCATCACAGCACGTCGGGCAAAAAAATGCAACATAGCACGGGGCGGGATTTGGCCAGTGGATGGTGACGGTAACTGCCATGTTGCATCAGCGGGGTCTCAGGTGTCATTGCGATAGCAAAGGGCGTGGTAGTGACCCCTGCGGCTGGTACCAACTGGCAGGAAAGCATTAAGCGACGTTGTTCGGCAGGAAAACCCTTCTGGACATGGAGAACTCAAAGGGTATACTGGAGCAAATCCGAGAGGTGGTGAAGATGGAGGGTCAGGAGGAAGCATATCTGGCTGGCTATCTCATCTTTCCCTTTGAGGAAGTGGACAGAAGTTATAACGCGGGGTTTTCCATATACGTGGCTGCATGGCCCTTGCTCATGCACTATCCGGGGCACAACTTCCAATCGGGATTGCCCAGCACATGGATGTTCGCCCAATATGATGGGCCGCCACCAGAAAACCTTTATTCCGACATTGAGGGGGGACTCGGCTGGTGGAGAGATACCAGGTTTCCCATCGAAGCACCCAAGTTCATCATGGGCGGCGTGGGACCCAATTTCTCCTCCGTAGCCAATGGACCCGCTCACGGGTGGGGCACATGGGAAGAGCCGCGAGGTCTGTATGGAGTTGCGCAACTCAGCCCACATCTTCTTTTTCCCATCGATGGGCTTGTCCTGAAGAAAAGTGTTGCCGGGGAACTGTTCGGTTACGGCTATCTGAGTCTCCCACTGGTTGAGCCGAAGGCGAAAACCGACGGAGAAGATATCCCCACAGGGGGAAATTGCTGGACACTTTTCATAAACGCAAGCAACTTTAAGGGACCTGTCGCCTTCTTTACGCCTTACTTCTGGTCCCACCATGCGTTGAAGGAGCGTCGCCTGGCGGGGTTATTGCTGGACTCCCGCCCTGCCGAACCGAACAGGGCTGTCCAGATGGAGACTCAATGGATCCCCTGCCGCGTCGCTACGGACAGCAAGGGGACATACTATGCGAAGATAGCCCCTGTCCTGTTCCCGATCAACCGTGACGGAATCTCTGTCCTGATCCGTCAGGACACCGTTTACAACAGAAAAGCCCTCTGGGAATCGGTGGAGACCTGGTTTTCAGGTGGAGCACCCAGCAGGGGCACGATAGACCCTAAAGGAGCCAGCATTCGCAAATTCAGAGAGGGAGGTTATAGCAGCTGGGAGATTATCATCCAGAAAGGAAGTAGCGAAACGAAAGTTCCCGTAGACTGGAACGCATTCGCCACACCGGTCCTTGTGGACCCCTACACTTATGGATACAGATGGAACCCCAGGTTTGTGAGGAGATACCGCAGTTTCATCATTTTGCCGGAGTATTACCGCATGGAGACCGCTGGCGATGGACAGCGAGCCAGATGGGTTCCTGTAATGCCCGAGGAAGTTCCTGTCGAAACCCGCCTGAAGGAGGTGAAGTTTACTCGTCCTGTTGAGCCAAAGCCAGAACCCTACACCACGCCCATCGATGACCTACGGAGCTGCTGGAGAAATCCGGGTCCGGTGGCAGGACCGTTCAAAGTTCGGCTGGGCGATGGGAGCATCGTGACGTATTACTGGTACAGGTTTGCAGACCAGCCGGCATTACTGAATGCTGGCTTGACCAGAAGGGAACGGGAAGCGATGCAGGCAAAGGTGGAGAAACTCCACAAAATGTGGAGCAGAGACCGCAACTATCTTCCTCCGCCCGCCGCTGGCAAGCTGGCTGAACTGGACCCTGCCCAGATAGTAACGCCACCTAAGGGGCTGGAAGTGGGTTATGTCCCCATCGCAACACGACAGGAACTGGGATAGTAGCGTCGATTTGCCGTCCTCGTGGGCGTAGAGAGGCAGGGGGGCTGAAAGACAGTATCTGTAGCCGCACCCTAAAGGGTGCGGCTACATGTTCCAATCATTCATCAATCGCGGGCTGATATCCCTGTCATGAAGCATTCGGGCGTACTGCCACGGGCTGGCTCAGGTCTATATGTTCTCCGATGGTGTCTATCCGATTGCCTTCCACCAGAATGCGCACCTTTTCCACATCGGAAAACTGCGCCAGCGTCTTGCACAGGCTTTCGACAATCATCGCTTCGGTGGTGGAACCGCCGGGGAAGTTGTCTATCAGCTCGCGGCTGAAGTCCACCTCCGCCAGCCCATCCTTCACGCTCACCCGCAGCAGGCGCGTGCCCTGCGGGAAGGGGGTGTCACGGGTAATCAGCAGGTGCTCTAAGGCGATACGCAATGGGTCCTCGCCTTCCCCTACGGGCACGGGCTTGGCTTCCCATTCGGTGCGGTTGTCTGCGAAACGCGGCACATACACCACAACCGACGGCTTTGCGATGACGCCGGTAGGTCTGGGAGCCAGTTCGGGGCGGCGGCTGGCATACCAGTATCCTCCACCAAAAGCCAGCACGGACAGCAAAACGACAACCAGTATCCAGCGTAAGGTTCTCATTTACAACTGCTCCGGTATCTGCACAGGTGGCTCGCTTTCCTTCTTGTCCGAGGCAGGGCGTATATGAACCTCCTGTCCCTCGGCAACCTGCTCTTCGCGCTCCCCTTCGATATACGCTTTCAGCCCTGCCACAATCGCTTCAGCCACCTTTTGCTGGAACTTGGGGTCTTTGAGCTTCGCCCGGTCCTTTTCGTTATTGATGTAGGCGACCTCTATCAGTACCGCGGGCATCTCGCTACGGCGCAGCACGGCAAACCCCGATTGATAGATGGCAGTGTCGGTCTGTGCCCCGCGGTTGGGCAGACCCGTCACCGCCGCCAGATGCTTCTGGATAGCCTGCGCCAGCGCGCGTCCATCGGGGTCGGAAGCGTGATAATAGGTGGTGGTGCCGCTGGCAGAGTTGGGCTTCGGCGTAGAGTCACAATGGATGCTGATGAAGAAATCCGCCCCTTTCTCGTTCGCCAGTTTGGGACGGTCGTATAACTCTACCGTGCTATCGTCTTCTCGGGTCATGGTCACCGTCGCCTTTTCCTTCAACAGCAACGCCTTTACCCTTAGCGCGATAGCCAGGTTGATGTCCTTCTCATAGACAACGCCATCCGCTCCCCTGCCCACTGCCCCTAACGACTTACCTCCGTGTCCGGGGTCTATCACGATATGCTTTTCGGACAGTTTGCCGTGTGCGTTGCGGGGACGGTTCACCGCCAGCGTAATCACCGGCTGTTGCCTGTCGTACTCCACGCTCAGGGCGGCGGCGCGGCTGGTGCGAATCAGTAACGCCGAGCGTACGCCCTTCTCGTCCGGCGAGAACTGCACCTCTTCGATGAGAGGATGATTCACCTTCCAGTCGGCAGGTAGGTCAGTGCTGGGCTTCACCTGCGGCATCTCGAGCAGGGTGCTGTAACCCTCTTTGAGCGGGCGCAGGCGCACCGGCACTTTGCGGCTGAGCTTCAGGCGCAGGCGCGCGCTGTCCTTACCGTGTTCCCATTCCATCTGCACCAGCTCGGCAGGAGGCGGAGGGGGTGTCGCGGGTCTGGTGGCTGGCGTCGCTGGCAGTGGTTTCTTCTCCTCTTCTGCAGGAGCACCACCCAGCGCCAGCATCGCTTCACTGCCGCTGGCAGCGGTGGAGAGGGCATACTGGGTGTTCTCACGCAGGTCCAGCACCACGCGCACCACACCCTCCTTGAACTGCGCCCAGCGCAGACGCTCTACCGCAGTGGGCGTATCGCCCTCTGGCCGAATGACTTCTTTGGGCAGGGTGCAGGGCGAGATGTCAATCACCACGCGCAAAGGCTCACGCAGGGTAAAGGTGTAGAAAGTTACCTTGCCGGAGGTGACGATATGCAGCACACTTTCCTCCCAGCGCAGGGCTTGCAGGACAGGCATGGCAGCGGTTGGCTCGGCAGACTGCGCACACAGCCGTCCCGCCATCACGCCGATGGCGACCATCACGCCCATCATCCACCGCCAGCCGACCAAATCTCTACCTCCCGACCTTCTTTGCACCCTCTGCCCTGAGAAGCGTTTAATCCCTCAATTCTCGCCTTTGTTGCAAAGTTCCTCTCCCAGCCAGCCAGCGAACTCGCTATTTATTTTCGGCACGTCGACCTGCGCGATGAAGTTGGTGTACGAAATGTGTCGGCGCACCTCATCCACAATAGACTCGTACCGTTCAGGAAGTGTTTTCACGATAAGCACCGTTTCGGGTTCCTCCACGATGTCCCCTTTCCAGCGGTAAGCGCAGGTGATGGGGAACCAGTTGGTGCATACTGCCAGCCGCTTCTGCAGCAACGCACGCGAAATCGTCCGCGCCTCCTCGTCGGTGTTCAGGGTAATATATATGATGACCATCGCTTCTCCTCGATGTGCAACGCTCAACGGATAGTATACCGACATGAGGTCATCATCGCAAGTCACCATAGATGTTACCACATGTAGCCGCAGGCTTTGGGCTGCATAAAGCTTGATGGGCGCTTACTCAAAGGAGATAGTTGGCTCATTGAGGAAAATAGCCATGACCTGCGCTCCGTATCGGATGTGTTGGGCGGTCAGGCTCGAGCTCGAAATGCCGGATGCAAACTCTGGCAAAAGGAAGGAGGAGTGGGCACGCACATGGTTCCTGTCATGCTGACAATGTTTGCTTTATCGCTGACAGAGATACAATGGTGGACGACACACGCCCTGCACAATGTCTTCCGCGATACGCCGCCTCCTGTCGGGGCGCGTCAGGAGATAACGGTCTCTGCCGCACGGAATCAGCGCGTTGGGGCACAAATGGTGCTGCGCGCCCCAACCGACAATCGGGTGGAGAGCGTGGAATGCTCGCCTTTGCGCAAGCAGGGGAGTCGAAGCGTCATTCCCGCATCCGCTTTCCGCTACGCTTTTGTGGAGTACCATCGGGTCAACAAGAACTCCACCGCCACCCCCCAAGAGGAGCTGGTACGAAAAGCTCCTGCCGATTATCCCGACGGCTTGCTGGAAGACAGGAGCATCGCGCTGCAATCCGGACAGAACCAGCCCATCTACGTCCAGTGGCAGGTTCCCGCAAACGCCTCAGCAGGTGAGTACCGCGGCACGGTGACAGTGCGGCTGCAAGATGGACAAATACAGGTACCCGTGCGTCTCACCGTGTACAACTTTACCTTCCCGCAGCGCACGCGCTTGAAAGTGACTGTCTGGATGAACGACGGCGAGCTGGCAAAGCAACAGGGCGTGGAGTATCTGTCCGAAGAGTTCTGGCAGCTGCTGGCTCGCACCGCTCGTCTTATGCGCCAGTACCACCATCACACGTGGGTAGCCTGGGGCACGAACAAGGCGATACGGGGAGCCGATGGCAAACTGCGCTTTGATTTCAACGTGCTGGACCGCTGGATACAGACCTACCTCGACGCGGGCTTCGAGTTCATCGAGTTGCAACACGTGGGCGGGCGCGAACATGGGCAGTGGGAAGACAAAAACTTCGTGGCTTACCCGTTGCGCTGCGAGAACGAGGCAACAGGGCAAACCGAATGGATTCCCCCGGAGGAGTGGCTCCCCGCGCTTCAGGAGCATCTGCGCCAGAAAGGCTGGATGGAACGGTGTATGATCCACGTGGCTGATGAGCCGATAGAAGTGAACGTCGATTCGTGGAAGCATCTTTCCGAGCGAGTAAAGCGCCTTGCCCCCGACCTGCGACGCATTGATGCCATTCACGTGCCCAATCTGCAGGGATATCTGGAGGTGTGGGTGCCGCAGCTGAACTTTCTGGAACAGTGGTACCCGCAGTTCCGACGGGCGCAGGAACGGGGAGCGGAGCTGTGGTTCTATGTCGCCTGGGTGCCGCAGGGCAGGTATCCCAATCGGCTGATAGACTACCCGCTCCTCAAGACACGCATCCTGCACTGGCTCAATCACCTGACGGATACCACCGGCTTCTTGCACTGGGGCTACAACTTCTGGGGACAGCCGCTGGATGAGCAGCTTGCGCCGGGCGATAACTGGATTGTGTACCCGGGCAAGGAGGCTCCGCGCAGCAGCCTGCGCTACGAAGCCATGCGCGAGGGCATCGAAGACTATGAGTATCTGTGCCTGCTGGAAGATGCCGCCGCACCGGTCGCGCAACGGCTCCGCCTGACCGACTTTGACGCGAAGGCATGGGCAAAGGGCTACACCCGTCTGGCGGCACCTGACTACACGAATTACACCCGCGACGCGGAAAAACTCTACAAAGTTCGGGACGCGGTCGCGCGAGCGATAGAGGCGTTGCAACACCGAAGCCTGCCGGTACTGGCATGGTGTGCTTCGAAGACAGAGGGCAAAAGCATCGTGCGCGGCGTCACGCTGCCGGACACGGAGGTAACGGCTGGTGGGAAGCGCGTGAAGGCGGGGCGCGACGGAAGTTTTGAGGTGCAGGTAAACACCCAGGACGACCTGATACCGGTGGAAGTACAACGGGGTGGTGTGCGAAATCGCCTTGTAGTGCCTGCCCTGTAACGTTCTTGTGGCACAATGACCTGAAATGAGATATGGTCGTTCATGCTGCTTCCAGTACGTCGATAGGAGGCGCGCTGGAGGAGATAAACGCTTTGGCGGTAACTTCTTCCAGGGTGGTAATACCCTGTAATGCTTTCTCGATACCGTCGTCTGACATGGGAACCATGCCTTTGCGCAAGGCGGCTTCAAGGATGCGGCTGCTGGGCACGCGCTCGATGGTCATAGTGCGAATCTCCTCGTCCACCACCAGCACCTCATGCACACTGATACGCCCCTGATAACCTCGTCCACCACATGCCGAACAGCCTGCTCCACGATAGAGCCTCTGCACTGGCCGACCAATAAGTTGAACCTCTGCAAGGCTGGGTTCGTACTCCTGCTTGCAGTGCGGGCATATTACGCGCACCAGTCGTTGCGCCAGTACCCCCGCCAAAGCGGAGCTGATGAGGAAAGGCTCCACGCCCATGTCCATCAAACGCGGAATGGCACTGACCGCATCGTTGGTATGCAGAGTAGAGAGCACCAGGTGTCCGGTCATTGCGGCGCGGCAGGCGATTTCCGCCGTTTCCTGGTCGCGGATCTCACCGACCAGCACCACATCGGGGTCCTGTCGCAGAATAGCACGCAGCTGTGCCGCAAAGGTCAGCCCTGCTTTTTCGTTCACGTTGGACTGGTTGATGCCTTCCAGCTCGTATTCTATCGGGTCTTCACAGGTGATGATATTGCGGGAGACCGACTGTATTTCCCTCAGTGCTGCGTAGAGCGTGGTGGTCTTGCCCGAACCGGTGGGACCGGTCACCAGAATGATGCCGTTCGGTCGTTGCAGCAACCAGCGAAAGGTGGACAGATTGTGTGGCGAAAAGCCCAGCTCGTCCAGCTTGCGCAGGCTTCTGTCGCGGTCCAGAATGCGCATTACCACGCGCTCCCCATGCTGGATGGGCAGAGTGGAAACACGCAGGTCTACCTGCCTGCCTTCCACACGGATGGTAATGCGCCCATCCTGGGGAATGCGCCTTTCGGCGATGTCCATGTCCGCCATCACTTTGATGCGCGAGATACACGCCGCCGTCAGGTTGCGAGGGATATTGCGTACATGTTGCAGTTCGCCATCGATGCGGTAGCGCACCTCCAGATGTGTCCGGCGCGGTTCGAGGTGAATGTCGCTGGCACGTCCGTTGATGGCTTCCATCAGGAGCATGTTCACGATACGCACCACCGGCGCGTCTTCTACTGCCTTGCGGAGGTCTTCCAGGTTTTCGCTTCCCTCCTCAGGCATCGCGCTGACCTTGGAAATAGCGTCGTCCAGCGATTCGGTATCTGGAGGGATCCCGCCGTAGTGGAAGTCTATTGCCTTTAACAGGTCTTCAGAGTTCGTGTAAACAACCTTCACATACATACCGGTGTGGCGCTGCAGGACGTCGATAGCATCGACATCGAGAGGGTTTTCCATCGCCACGACCAGCTTGCCATCCTCGATGCGCAGCGGCAACGCCTTCAGGCTCTTCGCCATTGCTGCAGGTACTTTGGCGACGGCATCGGGTTGCACACTATTGGGGATAATCTTCTCGTAGTCGACGTCGTATTGCTCCGCCTGAGCCTCTGCCAGCTGGTCGGCGTCGATGTAGCCCAGCCGAACGAGAATCTGCCCCAACATTCCACCCTCGCGCTGCTGTAACTGCAGGGCTTCCTCCAGCTGCCGGCAGTCAATGTAGCCAAGGTCTACTAGTATCTCGCCCAGCTTGCGCCGACCGTACATGGCTGCACACCCCGTATAGTGTCCCCCTGTTAGTAGTTATCGGTAAATAAGCGGATAAAGCACAGCCACCGGGCTGACCGGCGCGGTCCCCAGCGTCATAAAGACGAGGGGAGAATCCCGCAGACTGAAACCTGCACTGCAGGTGCGGACTATCGCGGAGGCATCACAATTCCCGCCGCCATTCGAGGGCGGAAATCAGCGTGGCCTGGTCGGCATAATCGAGGTCACCACCGATGGGTACACCGTGTGCCAGCTGCGTCACACGGATGCCCAGAGGCTTGATGAGTTTTGAAAGGTACATGGCGGTGGCGTCCCCCTCGATGGTGGGGTTCATCGCGATGATAACCTCTTCCACGCGCTCTAACCGGAGCCTTTGCAGCAGCTCACGGATGCGCAGTTGCTCCGTCCCCACACCGTCCATCGGGGAAATGACACCCTGCAGCACATGGTACAGCCCGCGATACTCCTGCGTGCGCTCGATAGCCATCAGGTCGCGCACATCTGCCACCACGCACAGCACGGAAGAATCGCGCGAGGGGTTGCGGCAGATGGGACATAACTCCTCATCGGTGAAGTTGAAGCACCGCTTGCAGGTAAAGATGCGCTCCTTCACCTCGATAATGGCTTCCGCCAGTGCGTGGGCTTCTTCGTCGGGCATCCGCAGGATATGAAACGCCATCCGCTGGGCAGACTTGGGCCCCACGCCGGGCATCTTCTCCAGTTCGCGGATCAGTTTTGCCAGAGGCTTGGCGTATTCCATCATTCAGAACAGGTTCCCCAGGTCGATGTTTGGCAAGCCGGGAAGCGAGCTCATCCGGCGAGCCGCCTCGGCAACCGCCTGCTCGCGCGCCTCGTTCACAGCGGAAACAATCAGGTCCTGAAGCATCTCCACGTCGTTCGGGTCTACCACCACCGGATTGATTTCGATGGAGATCAGTTCGCCGGTTCCATCCACGACTGCTTTCACCACGCCGCCACCCACCGAAGATTCTACCCGCAGGTTTTTCAACTCCTCCTGTGCCTTTTGCATCTGCTGCATGGTCTGTTCCAGCATCTTCTGCAGGTCGCGCGGGTTTGCTCCAAAAGGATTTCGCATCCTCATCCTCCTTCCAGTTCAATGTAACCGTTGAAAGTCTGGGCGACTTCTTGCGCGTATTGTTCACCGTCTATCTCTTCACCATCCTGCTGTTTCTCGTTGGACGGCGGATTCGCAGATGGAGAAGCGGTATTCGCGCGCTGCATTTCGCACCGGATGGTGATTGCCCTGCCCCCCAGAAAGCGCGAAATGGTCTGCTCCACAAACTGGCGACGCTTCTCAGCCTGCATCTGGGAATACGCGAACTCGGTGCGGAACCGCAGTACCACTGTATTCTCGCCTTCTACGCGCACCGGGCTGGCTTCGCGAAGCACCTCTGCACCACCACGGCTGCGCTCTGCCACTCTGGCAATGATTTGCTCCCACCTGCCCTGAATCAGCTTCAGCAGATCGAACGCGCTGGGGTCTACCGACGGAGCCGTCGTCGGCTCGCGTGAAGGTTTGACCGCAGTGGAAGCCGAAGCGGGGGCTTCAGCGGGCTGCGGAAAATCCTGCTGGGCTTGTTCAGAGCGAGAAGGACTGGGGGTAGTAGCGGCCTCCCCTGCCCCATCTTCGGGAGCTGACAGTGCCGTTGTAGCAGATGGCTCCAACCTGTGCCCGCTGTTTGCCGGAGCAGTTGGCTCTGTTTCCTTTTTGATGCCGGCTATCTGCACCATCGCCATATCCAGAAGCACACGCTGTTGGGGCACATGACGCAACTGCGCCTGAGCGCGTACAAGCACGTCCAGCATGCTGCTCAGCGTATCAGGGTTGAAGTGTTGTGCCTGCGCTTGGAGTGCGCTCAGTTGCGCCACCGGCAGGCTTTCATCCAGCGCGCCTACCCGCGCGTACAGCAGGTCACGCACCCGCTGGGCAACTGCCTCCAGAACGGTGCGCACACTGCTTCCCCGTCGAAGCATTTCATCCGCTGCCATCAGCGCCTTAGCCACATCTCCCCGCGCGGCGGCGTTAATCACCGCGCCCACCGACTCCTCATCCACAATACCCAGCACTGAGCGCACGGTCTCGTAGTCCACGTGTCCGCCCGCGTACGCCAGCACCTGTTCCAGCAGGCTCAGGGCATCGCGGAAGGACCCGTCCGCTGCCCGCGCAATGGCTTGCACTGCCTCCGACTCGGCGGTAAGACCTTCGCGCTCCAGAACGGTGTTGATGCGCAGCACCAGGTCTTCTAGAGAGGCGCGGCGGAAATCGAAGCGAATACAGCGCGAGCGGATGGTGACAGGTACGCGCTGTACCTCGGTGGTCGCCAGCACAAACACCACATGCGGGGGTGGTTCTTCCAGCGTCTTGAGCAGGGCATCAAAGGCTTTCGCGGAGAGGTCATGCACCTCGTCGATAATGTATACCTTGTACCGCGCCTGTTGTGGCATGTACTGCGCGTTCTCGATGATGGTTTCGCGCACGTCGTCGATGCCGGTCTCTGAGGCGGCATCCATTTCGATGACGTCCACTGCCCTGCCCTCGCGGATAGCCACACACATGGCGCACCGGTCGCAGGGTGTGGGCGTAGGACCCTGCTCGCAGTTCAATGCCTTTGCTAGCAAGCGGGCAGTGGTGGTCTTGCCCGTGCCGCGCGGTCCGCAGAACAGGTAGGCGTGGGCAACCTTGCCCGCTCGTATGGCGTTTTGCAGCGTTTGAGTGACGTGTTGCTGCCCGATTACGTCTTCGAACGTCTGCGAGCGGTATTTCCTATAGAGTGCGATGTGTGCCATCGTTCACAGGTTGGCGGAAAGCCATTCCTTTAATGCGTTCACCAGCGCGGGCGCAAGAGGCAGTCGCGGGTTGGTCAATACTTCCTGCGTATCGCCCGCCGGAGAGGACTTGAAAGCATGAGCCGTCCCGCTCAGTATTTTCAATTCCACTTTGCTGTTTCCTGCGTTGCGTGCGTGCTGCCACAACAGCTCTCCATCCTGTTTGGGCGATACTCGCCTGTCCAGTTCGCCGTACAATAGCAGCACGGGCACCTTCACCAGCTTCAATCGCGCCACAGGGTTCTCAAAGTAGAACTCCTGCAGATAGGGGCGGTCGGGCAGCATAAAGTAAGGGGCGACGTCCTCGTGCAGGGGAGGCATTGGCAGGCGGTAGTAAAGGGCGGCAATGGCAGTATCAAAGTCTCCCAGCCTGCGCTGGATTTTGTCCGCCGACAACCCCTCGCTTTGCCACCGTTGCTGGAGGTTCTCGCGCAGGATGATGGCTGGCGTACGCCCCGGAGGAGCGAGGCACACCAGCACTTTCGGTGGGTCGGGCGTTTCTCCTGCCAGTGCCATCCCGATGAGCGCGCCGTCTTCGTAACCCAGTACTCCCACGCGCCTGGGGTCTACTTCCGGTTGCTGACGCAGGAAGTTAAGAGCTGCCAGTGCATCGCGGGCGACCTGGCTCAGGGTGGTTCCAACCTCCTCCTTTTCGGGTATTTTGCTCGCGCCGACTCCGCGTTTATCGTAGCGCAGGGTGACATAACCCATCTGCGCCAGCTGTTGCGCTAGGTGGCGATACAGGTCGGTATTCAATCCGTCGCCGTTGCCGTTACGGTCTACCGCGCCGCTTCCGGGGATTAAAAGCAGGGCGGGTGATTTACTGGAAGCATGGGGTGTGGTTAATGTACCAGCCAGTACGACCCCATCGCTCGGAATGCGAACCTCACGTTCATCCGCCTGCACACCTGCTGTCAGACACAGCACTATCCCGATGCCAGCAATCACGAAACGCATGGTGTTCATCAGCTTCATCATGGGTGAAAAAACACAAGTGATAGAGTAGCCGTGCACCTGCCTTTGATGCACGCCTTCCGGGTGTCGACCTGCGCAGTTGACTCCGGCTGGGTAGGTCTGCGGCACACGGCGAGCGTGTTGACCGTTGCTTCCTTCCGGACCTGGCGGGGTTGGCACGTCAACCGTTGCGCAGCGCCCAACCATCCACGCCACTTACGCAGGCACTGCCCACAAGACGGCACCGCGGGCAGGAGTTCACCCCCGCTATAGCGGATTGCGGGTACAGGGCACCGCTAGCTCCCCGGCTAGCACGGCTACTCTATCACTATTGTAACACATCGGGCGGTGCTATTCCAGACCCGTGTACTCGACCGCCTCGCCTTTACCGCTCAGCAACTGCTCACGGGTCAGCAGCAGGTGCTTGCGCACGCGGCGCACGTCCACCGTGTATGTCTTGCCGTCCTTGTCCACGGTGGTCACCTTGTCCAGACGCAGGTAGCGCTTATCGGTGAGACCTTCGCCTCGCCAGCCGATGCGGTCCTGCGTCTGCGGCGGCGCGTACAACGGGTTGAAGCGCACCGTGACCACGTAGCGCGGAGCCTTGAAGCTGTACATCATCGGGTCTTTGCTCATATCGATCTTGCGCTTGAACTTGCCCTTGATAATGGCTATCTGCTCCTGCATGATGGTCACATCGGGCACATCGAAGGTAAACACCTTCTGCCGCCACACCTCACCCGCCTCTTTCTCATCGGTCGGCAGGATGGAGGACTTATAGCCCTCGTCGCGCAGCACCACGTCCACACGCCCGGGGCGGTAGTCCATCTTCTGCATCTGCTCGTCGAAGTAGTTGCCCAGGTCCACCGTACCGGAGACCTCAATAATCTTGGGCTCCACCACGCGCACCTTCACGTCGAACTTGACGTCGATGGGCGGTTGCGTGTCCGGGGGTTGCTTCAGGTAGCGCCGGTACTGGCGCAGGTCGGTCAAGGTATAGTTATGCTTGGCAACGTCTATTTGAACCCGCGCCATATACTCTTTCTTGTGCGACTCGTAATAGCGCTCGTGCCTCTGCAGGATGTCCTGCCAGGTGAGCAAGCACTGGTCGATCAGCCCGGCTTTCTCCCAAGCGTGCGCCACCATGTGCCGGCGCGCTGGGGGTATCCCGGGCGAATACTCGTCCGGTCGGTCGGGGAACTCGTAAGCCTTCTGGAACCACTGGACGGCATTGTGCCCCTGCTTGATTTTGTCGTACCACATCCAGCCCATCTCGAAGTACAGGTCGTACACATCGGGGTTGTTTTCGACGCCCTCCTCCAGCAGCTTCAACGCGGCGGAGAGGTAGCGACGGTCTGAACGTTGCTCGGTGTCGGTGAAGTTGTAGCCGATGTGCCACGCGCCGGTGCTGTAAACGTCCAGATTGTGCGGGTCCAGCCACGTCACCAGCCGGATGATGGGCAGGATGGCGTCATAGTTGCCTTCGTGGAAGAAGGAGTCCGCACGCACCCACAGCGCCCCTGCCACCACCTCGCGGAAGCCCAGCATCGTGCCGAAGATGTACTCGGTGGGCAACCCGGTCATTTTGCCGAATAGCCCTTCCACCTTCGGCTCGAACTGCTTGCGGAGCGGGTCGATCGCGGTCTGCAGCACGGCGCTCAGCGCCCACAGTACGACAATAGCCAGTATCAGCTGCGTTCGTCGCATGGTTACACCTCACGCCGGTCAAAGATGATGACCGCGATGATGAGCAGCACCGCGATGTATAGCAACGCATAGCCGATGTTCTGAATATAGTACACTGTTTCGTTGATGATGCGCGTTTCGGGGTGGATAATCTTGTTCTGGACGTTGAAGTTGCCGAACTGGGGCAACAGGTAGTGCAGCACCGCGCCGATGCCCTTCTGGATGATGGTACGGTTTTCACCCTTCATGAGCGATTCGGTGACGCTGGAGAGCGTTCCCACTATGTACACCCCCAGCGACATGAAGAAGTTGACGAAGGGGGTAAGGAACACTGAGAAGAAAATCGCCAGCGACACCAGAATGCTCATCTGGAAGAAAATCATCATGAAGCCCTTCCAGAGGTCCAGCGCCTGTTTGGGCGTACCCCGCCATGCCACCACCGCGAAGAAGACGATGCCCATGAACAGGATGTTGAACAGCATGGTGAGGATGCCGCCCAGGAACTTGCCCAGCACAAACTCATAGCGCTGCACCGGCTTGGAGAGCACGGTGTAGATGGTGCGGCGCTCGATCTCGGTGGGTATCAACGAGATGCCCATCACGATACAGATGAACATCGAAGCCAGCTGGATCACACCCAACCCGAGGCTTTTGAGCAGGGTCAGTTCCTCACGCGGGGAGAGGAAGCTGAACAGGGGCGACAGGACAATCAGCACCAGTGCCCCGAACAGGAACAGCAACACCACACGTCGGCTGAGCGCTTCGCGCATGGTGTTGTAAGCAATTGCCATAACCGCCGTCATCTCTTTTCAACCTCCTCAATGGTGGAAACGAAGAGCTCTTCGAGGGTGCGTCGCTGTGGGGTGAGCGAGCGGATAACCCCGTTCGCGCTGCGGATAATGTCCACCACTTTGTTCACCGAGGCGTCATCGGGCTGTTGCACCACCAACCGTCCATCCTGGCGGTGCACTTGTCCGCCCATCGCGCGGATTTTCTCCGCCACACCGTCGTCCACGTTCTCCGCGACAATCTCCACGCGCCCGCTGGGCAACAGTTCGTCCAGCTTGCCTGCCTTCAACAGCTTACCACGGTTCAGGATAGAGACGCGGTCGCAGATGAGCTCCACCTCCAGCAGCTGGTGCGAGCTGAGGAAGACGGTCTTGCCCTGTTGCTTCAGGCGGATGATGAGGTCGCGGATTTCGATGCGCGCCATCGGGTCCAGACCGGAAGTGGGTTCGTCTAAGAACAGCAGCTCGGGGTCGTTCAGCAGCGCCTGCGCGATGCCAATGCGCTGCAACATCCCCTTCGAGTAGTTGCGCAGGGTCTTGTCGCCGTCGCGCGACAGCCCCACCACCTCCAGCAGGGTGTCCACTTTCTTCTTGCGCTCGCTGGCAGGAATGCCGAACAGCCGGGCGTAGAAATCCAGCACCTGCCGACCCGTAAGGTACTCGTAGAAGTAGGGGCTTTCGGGCAGGTAGGCAATCACCTTCTTGACGCTGACATCGCCAATCGGCTTGCCGAAAATCCATGCATCGCCTTTAGTGGGAAAGATAAGCCCGAGCAGCATTTTAATGGTTGTGGTTTTGCCCGCGCCGTTGGGTCCTAGGAAGCCGAAGATTTCCCCCTTATATACTTCCAGATGCAGGTCGTCCACAGCGCGGACCATTTGTCCTGTTGTTTTGTTCAGGTACTCTTTCGTGAGACCTTCGATTTTGATGGCTGACTCCATCGGTTATGCCATGCCTCCTTTTGGTTGGCGCCTGTAATATGGGTTTTGTGGCAAAAACCACCGTGCGATAGTATACCGAAAGCCCTGCGCGGTGTCAAACGACGCCGTTTCTACAGCAGGGCTCATACAGTATATACGAAAAAACGGTTAAAAAGGTGCCTGATACGCCCGAAGGTTTCACGGTTTTTGGGAAAAACTGGCGGGTTTGCGGAGAGGGTAGGGGTTAGACGCTTTTTCGCGCATCCTCGCAAAAAGGCTTGCAATGTTGCGCTGGCTTCTGCTATGATGGAAGTGTGGGCAGGTAGCAGGCGTGGCGTTTGGGTCGAACGGTTTGCTGGTGTATGGCACCACGGGCTACCAGTTTGACCCGCAGGGCAACGCAGTGCACCTGATGGACGACGACGGTCTTACGGTGCTGGCGAACCTGGCGTATGATGCCTGGGGTCAGCGCATGTCTGGCAGCAACCCGACGCCCTACGGCTACAAAGGGCAGTGGGGTTACTACACCGACGTGGAAACGGGAATACTGTTACTGACACATCGCTACTTTGACTCCGCGACGGGGCGGTTTTTGACCAGAGACCCGATTGGGTTTGACGGGGGCATCAACCTGTATGCGTATGTAGGGAATGGGGTGGTAAGACGGCAAGACCGGCTCGGTTTAAAGGTTGATTGGTGTGAAGGGCCTCCCAAATTCAGCGTTGGCAGCCGTGTGTGGCTATGCTGTGACGAGACGAAGACAGGAGAAAAAACCGAACGAAGGGTGTGTCTAGGGTTTACCCCCTCAGGTAAGTGGTGCACTTCCCCGATAATCGATGAGGGCTTGTGGGAAACAGGAGACTTAGCGCCTCCTCATCGAGAAGGTGAGCGATGTCGTAAAGTTAACCTCACACCTGAGCAAGAGAAGTGTGTATGCGGCAATATGAAAAGACCTCAGCGGCAACCGCCCCTATATTGCCTTGTTGGGAACAACTGTTACGACGTTGCCCAGTGGTTGCTTGAGCAGTGCGGTTATCGGAGTTGGTAAGGAGGTGGGGGGACGATGGATGAGATGGAACGGAGGATGCTGTTGATGGGTCTGCAGTGGCCGTTAGTGGGCATAATCGTCTCTGTCTGTTTCGGCATCCCGGCTTTCGTGATGACGTTTTTCCCTGAGAAAGCGTTCAGGACGCATTGCAAACCCCGTTGGATTGGTGCTGTCCTCTTATTGGTGAGTCTAACAGGGTTGGTGGTTAGCGTGTACAACGTAGTTGAGTTGCGTAGCGAGTTGGCGAAGACGAGACCTCGGCACAGCGTGACGCACCGTGCATCGCCCTGAAAAGTATATCTGGCTGCAGATGGGAGTGTCAGCCGCTTGCAGCGGCTTGATTGGAGGGCTTGTCTATCTTGCACATGGTCGTGCTTTGTGCTATATTGACAGTGGTCTTTCTTGGTGGAGAACCTGAGATGCGCGTAGTTACTGTAGAAGAGGCACGAGGGCAACTGAACGACCTGCTGGCGTCGGTGTTGCAGGGCGAAAGGGTGTTTATCCGCACGGAGCAAGGTATGGTGCAGCTCACCGCCATGCCAGCAGTGCGCCCGCGCCAGTTCGGCAGTGCCCGCGGCATGGTCACGTTGAGTGAGGATTTCGACGCCCCACTTGAGGATTTTCTTCCCTACATGTCATGACGATTCTCCTTGACACGCATACCTTTCTGTGGTTTGTTGCAGGCGCGGAGCGCTTACCTGCGGTGGTTCGTATTGCGATTGAGACGCCGCACAACCGAGTGCTTCTCAGCATTGCCAGTCTGTGGGAGATGGCGATTAAGTTAAGCCTTGGGCGAATGCGCCTCCAACAGCCGTTTGATGTATTTATCCAAACGCAGGTAGAAATCAACAGCTTTGAGTTGCTACCCATCACGGTAGCCCATTTGTCGGAGCTGATAGAGTTGCCCTTCCATCATCGCGACCCGTTTGACCGCCTGCTGGTGGCACAGGCGCGGGTAGAGGGGATAGCGATTGCAAGTGGTGACGCCTCGCTGGATGCCTATGGCGTGCAACGGATGTGGGGTTAAGAACCGAACTCGTGGGCTCTGCTTCTTTAACCCCGCGACAGGGCGGTTTTTGACCAGAGACCCGATAGGGTTTGAGGGAGGGGTCAACCTGTAGCCGTGTTTTGTGTAATTGATTTGGTAACATGTTCAATGTAACCAAAACCCTCATACCACCCGACTACGCTTGGCACGCCGCACGGCCCTTTGGTAACATATAGACGCAGCACCCCCACAGGGGTAGGGAGTGGCGACCCGCCTCTCTCTGACCCAAAACACACGGATTGGAGGTGGATGACCGCCTGCTCCGCGAGTTTGCGTGGGCGTTGGACGAAGCCTACGAGGAACTCGCGGAGCTTTTGGTAACAGACTCGCCTGCCGCCGCTGGCGGTGAGGACGAAGACGCCCATGACTGAGTTTGTTACCAATAGTGTTTCTAAATCAATTGCATTTCACAAGCCGACGCATGGTAGGGTATCATAATATCCAGCAGAGGCAGTTGTGCATTTGGAGGCAACGATGAGCACTTCTACTTGGCAGCAGCGCATCGTGATTGACGCCAACATGTGTCACGGCAAGCCGGTCATTCGCGGGTTGCGTTATCCCGTGGAGAGCATTCTGGAGTTGATGGCTTCGGGGATGACCTTTGAGCAGATACTGGAAGACTATCCCGACCTCGAGCGTGAAGACCTGCTGGCGTGCCTGCAGTATGCCGTGAAGATGGTGCGCACGGAAAAGCTCCAGGAACTGGTTCGATGAGATTCCTGGTGGACGCGCAGCTGCCACGCCGGTTAGCATCTTTGTTGCAGCAGGCGGGGCACGAAGCGATACACACTTTAGACTTGCCAGATGGAAACCGCACCCCTGACGCCGCGATAGAGTTTATCTCACGGCATCAGCAAGCCGTGCTCATCACTAAGGATAGAGGGTTCATCCACCGGCTGGCACTGGACGTGGGGGCATACAAACTGCTGCTGATTAGCACAGGTAATATCCGTAACGACGACCTAATTTCTCTGATTGCTGAACATCTCCACGATATGGAAATGGCACTGGTGGCGCATGAATTTGTCGAACTGACGCGGGAGCGCTTGATTGTGCACTGGTGAAGACAAGAACTTCTGCTGCGGCTGGGCGATTAAGGGTCGCGAACGAAGGTCAAAACGGGCACCGGGGCTACCACACCGACGGGGAGACCGTGCCGCTGTTCCTGACGCACCGTTACTTTGACCCCGCGACGGGGCGGTTTTTGACCCGCGACCCGATTGGGTTTGAGGGAGGGATTAACCTGTATGCGTATGTGGGCAATGGGGTGGTGAGTAAGAGGGATCCTTGTGGTTTATTTGACAGCACGTGGTGTTATGCTATCTGTGCGCCCCTCTTGTTCACGCCAGACTACCCACTCTATCCCACGTACGTGAATACATGCGTGGCTGTTAACGACTTATGTGAGCTGAACAGATTATTGGGCAGGGTGCTCAAGCGGAGCCACAGCTGCCACTATCCGCGAAGTATTCTTGATTGCTATAACTGTCCGGGCAGAGGTGCAGTTTTTCAAATGCGGTGCTATGCATGTTGCGGTGCGCTAGGAGTTCCCGATGACCGATGTCAACAGGCGTGCGACGCGTGGCGTCAGCAAAAAGAGAGAGGCAAAAACGGGCGTCGTGGTCGTCGGACCTCGACGGGTGGCGCTGTGCTCTTTGGGGATTGGTGAGGAGGAAACGCTTCCATGTCCCAGCCACCAACTCAAGATAAATCTTCGTGGACATTGCGTCGGATGGAGGACGGCCTCCCACGCTGCTTCGCATCGAGTGAGGGTGTGGATGTAGACATCGAGGGGCGGCAAGTCGCGTTCTCTGTGCTCGCCCCCGTGCGTAGCTCCTCCGCATGGAGGGATGGTGTCGTACAACTCTCTTCTATCTCGTGGTATGCGGTGGTAGATGTGTCATCGGGGAGGCTTGTCGTCTCGGGAGCCAAGTCGTTACCCCCCCAGCCACAGACCGCCGACCGCGTGGTCGGCTGGTCTGCCAACCTTGTGGTCAAGCGTAGCCGCCTCCTCTATGCTGGACGAGAGCTCTCGCCCACGCCAGCAGAAGCTGCCAAGCTTGCAAGCGATGAGGTAAGCATCGTGCTTGTCTCAAAGAACGGCGTAGAGCGCGTATTGCGGTCTTTTGTCTGCGAAGGAGACCCGCGTGTACCCGTGCCGCCTCCCTGCTCGGATTTCCTGCTTGGAAACTTTAAGTTGTGCCCATACCGAGATTGTGTGGTGTTCACTCGGTTTGCGCCAGCGTTTCGCAAATTGGAGACAGGAGAAATGGTGTTGGATGGGTCCAGATGCCTGGACACTTTGCATGTCATCGATTTGGGAACAGGAAAAGAGAAGGTAATTGGGGAAACGCCAACGGGGTGGCGATGTAAGGATGTGTGGTACGATTGCCGGAGTGGCAATATACATGCCGTCGTTGCATCGGTCAAACGAGACGGAACACCACTGTTGGGACTCGCCCGCGGTTCTGCAAAGGCACCCGCAGCTTTGAGGGTGGTGAGGGTGGTGGAGAAAACGTTTCAGGGCTGGTTGTCTCCCGATGGGTTCATGGCTGCGCTGGTGGACGGCAGCGGGGAAAAGGATACCAGCACCGTGATATTAGTTCCAACGGGCGGTCGTGGGAAAGTGAACCGAGAATTGGTTGTGCCCGGTTGGCGTAGGCGCGTTCTGTGGTCAAGAGACAGTCGCAAGCTCCTGCTCTGGTATCACACGTGGTTTCATGACCCTTTGGGAAGGAAGTTCCAGCGAATGCATGAAGGGTATCGGTTCTGGGTAGCTGATAACATGGGGGCGAAGGCGCACCCTGTCGGTCCGAAATGGGCAGGCAACCTTGCCATTACATGGAGCCGAGACAATAAAGGACTGTTTGTGGTGGCGAACGGGGTATTAGGCTATGTAGACGTCCAGAAGGGTGGAATCAAGCGCATCTGGGAGTTTCCTGAAGAGTGGTATCAGTTTGCTGACTAGTTTCCGACGCCTGGGGTCAGCGCATGTCTGGTAATAACCCGACACCATACGGCTACAAGGGGCAGTGGGGTTACTACACCGACGTGGAAACGGGAATACTGTTACTGACACATCGCTACTTTGACCCCGCCACGGGACGGTTTTTGACCAGAGACCCGATTGGGTTGGAGGGGGGCGTCAATCTGTATGCATATGTGGGGAACGGGGTGGTGATGGGGGCAGACCCGAAGGGCTGCGGTATCGTTGATATTTGTTTAACATTAGCCTA
>JAIMBJ010000047.1 GCA_023511455.1 Bacillota bacterium | reverse complement strand
TGATACCATCGAAGCGTTTGGATATGTGACATTTCAAACTGGGAATTAAATGTGACTCGCCATTGGTAACAACAGGGGTAGCACCGCAATTTTAAGAGAATTTTATGTGGGCTACCTTGCGTGAGTGTAAGCCCCCTGTCGCAACCGCAACGTAGACGTCTTCCCCTGCAATTTCGCAGTCAGCTGCACGTCCTCCACCTTCACCCCCGATGGCAGAACAACACGCCAGCGATACGCGGACGGACGTTCCACTTTCAGAGCTTTTCCCTTAGCCAGAGCACGAACGGATGCACCGCGAGGGGACACCTCCCCTTCCAAAAGTCTGGATTTCGCGTCCGTCCAGACGACGAAGACCTCTCCCCTGCTGATAGCACGCATATACGCCAGCAGTGCGTCCACCTGCTCAGGACGCATATCCGACGCGCCCGGCATACTGACTACCATCTCCCGCAGACTGTTTGGAGCTGTGTATTTCTTCTCGAAGCCCGAGTCGAACATCGCCCCCTCCGAACCATGACAGGAACTGCACTGTTTCTCATACGTCGCAACCACGCGGAGCGGCGCCGGTTTCAGACCACCAGCTGCTACCGCTGCAACCACACACAGGGCAGTGAGAGACAGCATACTAACGAGATTGCCCATCGTCCCCTCCGTCGCTTTTGGTGTCCTGCCCTGCCCACGAGATGCGGTAAATACGGTTCGTCGTGTCGCAGGTGAACAGCACACTGCCGTCTGGCGCCTCGACGCAGTCCACCGGCCGCGCCAGCACGCGATTTTCCGGCGAGAGAGTCTTGACGATGGTCAGACTGCCGTAGGGTCTGCCGGTCACCTGGTCAAACAGCACCCGCTCCACACGATAACCGTCGGGCACACTGCGGTTCCATGAGCCGCGGCAGGCTACGAACATGTCGCCCTGATGTCCGGGGAAATGCGTCTTCGTCAGGAAAGTGAAGCTGTTGGCTGCCCAGTGCGCGCCAAACGACCACGCTGGCGGTTCGGTCTTAGCCGCCAGTTCGAGGATGTCCGGGCGCTGATGGTATTCGATGCGGGGCAGTCGGTTGCCCACGATAAAGGGATGTCCGTAGAACTTTCCTTCCTCGTAGTGATTCAACTCGTCTGGCGGATTGAAATCCGTGACCGGCTGGAACCCCGCTCGCTCGCCCAGCGGTCGTCCGAACCAGTCGCTGCCGTGGTCTACCCCCCAGACCTCTTGCGTGCCCGGACGCAGGCGCAGTTTCTCGGTATTGCGAATACCGCTGGCGAACAGAGTTTTGCCCGTGCCGTCCTTTCGGAATCGCCAGATTTTCTGCCGCTCCGTAGCCGTTTCATCGTTGATATTGCCGGCGTCACCGATGGCGGTGTAAATATAGCGGTCGGTAACCAGAATGGGGCGCCACCAGTGTCCTCCCCCGCGCGGCAAAGAGCCTTCCGGGATGACAGTAACCACTTCGTCCGCCTTGCCGTCGCCGTTGCGGTCCCGCGCACGGTGAATAGCCCCTGTCTGAGTAAACCACAACCATCCGTCCGCGAAGTGCATTCCGTGAACCGTCGGATAACCGCTCACGAACGTATTGACCACTTCATACCGTTCACCGCGTTTGCGCAGGGCGAGGATATCTCCCTTCTGCGGACGGCTAAGATACAGGGTGCCCCGGTCGTCGAACTCCATGAATCTGGGGTTCTCGATACCTTCCGCTACCAGGTCCACGCGATAACCCGGTCGTACCCAGAACGCGGGAACCCCCTCACCTCGTATACCTTGCCGAAGGGTTCTCACGGAAGCTGCCCCCTTCACCTCGGATGAGGGCGATTGATGTTGAGCAGTGATGCAGCCCGTGATGAGTATCACCCCCATGCCGACTATCCCAACAAAGGGTATTCGTACTGCCATTGCGTTCGTCTCCCTCCTTGAGTCGTCTTCTCCAAACGATGTTAGCCGTAAGCAAGGAATCGCCGAAAGTGCGTCGAACGTACCAGAAAAGTATAGCTCACAGGAGACGCACGATGCAACCGATACGGATTGGGATGATAGGCGTGGGGCAGATAGGCAAAAGCCATCTGCATCAGTATGCACAGATACGCGGAGCACAGATAGTCGCTGCCGCTGACATTAACGCAGCGGAGCTGCAGCGTGTTGCCGACGAATACCATATACCCTACACCACCACCGACTTCCGCAAGCTGCTGGAGCGTGACGATATCGACGCCGTCGACGTCTGCTTGCATAATAATCTTCACGCGCCAGTGACCATCGAGGCGCTGCAGGCTGGCAAGCACGTGTACTGCGAGAAGCCCATGGCGGGTGCATACGTGGATGCACTGGCAATGTACGAAACGGCGAAGCGCACCGGCAAAAAACTCTCCATCCAGCTGGCAACCCTCTTCTCCAAAGAGACCAAAGCTGCCAGAAGGCTGATCGATGAAGGCTATCTCGGCAGGCTGTACCACGCGCGTTCCACGGGGTTCCGACGGCGCGGCAGACCGTACGTCGATGGCTACGGCACGGCGTCCTTTGTGCAGAAGGCAGTTGCAGCAGGCGGCGCGCTTTACGATATGGGTGTCTACCATATCGCACAGGTGCTGTATCTGCTCGGCTTGCCACAGGTGGAACGCATCAGCGGAAAGGTCTATCAGGAGACTGATATGGACCCTCGCCGCCGCGAAATCAGTGGCTACGATGTGGAAGAGCTGGGGTTGGGCTTTGTCAAGTGTGCGGACGGAGTGACGATTGACATCATCGAGGCGTGGGCAGTTCACCTCGACGGCTTCGAGGGCAGCTGCATCGTCGGCTCCAAA
Source organism: Bacillota bacterium (assembly GCA_023511455.1). Classification (NCBI taxonomy): domain Bacteria; kingdom Bacillati; phylum Bacillota; species Bacillota bacterium. Next base: position 18,846 of record JAIMBJ010000047.1, on the reverse strand, counting down.
GGGGGCATTCGCCTGAATCCCTTCGGCTATTTCAGCACGGTAGCCGATATGGATATGAACGCCACCTTCGATCTCAACAGCGCAGACTGGCGCTGGCATCAGCTGTTTGAGAACACCGATGCTTATGACTCGCCGCAGCACCACTGGATAGCCGGGCTGCAGGGACGGGTAGAGCTGCTACCAACCGCCGAAATCGCTCTGGCAACCATGCTCATCAGCGAGGGCATTTACCTGTCCGACCAGCTGGGGCGCGAGGTTACAGCAGAGGAAGTGCGTCAGGCATCGAAATCCACAGCGATGAAGCTGTAAGCGGTCGTCCTGCTCGGGAGGAGGACGATCCCCCTGCAGGGGATACCTCCTCCCCCCATCTGCACGATGGCTGTGTGACCCTTCTGCCAGACTGTGGGAGAAGTGGTATAATGAAAGGGACGATGTATAAACCCTTGGTAGCGAGGATAGACGCCTTTGAGTGAGACCATCCCGCTGTCCCCTACCGAGATGCCAGCCATCTCGGTGGTGGTACCTGCCTACAATGAGGAGAACCGGCTGGGCGATACCCTGCCTGTCATGTACGACTACCTGAAAGAGCGTTTCCCCCAGTTTGAGCTGATTGTGGTGGATGATGGTTCCACCGACCGCACTCCGTCCATCGTTCAGGAGTTCGCGCAACAGCATCCTGAGGTTCGTCTCCTCTCTTATCAGCCCAATCGGGGCAAGGGGTACGCGGTGCGAACCGGTGTTCTGCAATCTCGCGGGGAGTGGCTACTCTTTTCTGACGCGGATTTAGCCACTCCCATCGAGGAGCTGCCAAACCTCGCTGCCAGGCTGAGGGAGGGTTACGATATCGCTATCGCCTCGCGAGCAGTGCGAGGCGCGAAGCTGGTCGTTCGGCAGCCCTGGTACCGGGAGTTCGCCGGACGCAGTTTCAACCTGATGGTACAACTGCTGGCGGTGCCGGGCATCCATGACACGCAATGCGGTTTCAAACTGTTCCGGCGGGAAGCGGCACGAGAGATATTCTCGCGATGCGAGGAAAACGGTTTCAGCTTCGACATCGAGGTACTGCATGTCGCTTTGCGTCTCGGATACCGGATAGCGGAGGTGCCCGTGCACTGGATGCACCGCGAGGGTTCTAAAGTGCGTTTGCTGCGCGATGCGGTGCGCATGTTCGTGGCGTTGCTGCGTATCTCCCGACGCCATCATGCTTTGCAGGCTATCGTACGAGAATCCCGTCAGGCGCCATGAACCCCGCCGAATATGAACGCATGTACCGCTACGAGGACCACTACTGGTGGTTCGTCAGCCGTCGCGAACTGGTGGACTCGCTGGTACGCCGGCTGCCCCTTGCGCCTGACGCGGTCATTATCGATGTGGGATGCGGAACCGGTGCGACCGCCGTGCAACTGCGGAACTACGGCAGGGTTATTGGTGTGGATATTTCGCCCCTTGCTCTGGCGTGGAGCCGGCAGCGTGGGCTGAGCGACCTGCTGCTCGCTGCCGCAGAGCGTTTACCCATCGCCCGCGAGAGCGTGGACGTAATTGTGGCTACCGACATTCTGGAACACCTCGACGACGACGTGGCGGTTTTGAGGGAGTTTCACCGTACGTTGAAACCGGGCGGATTCGTGGTGGTTACCGTACCCGCTTACAGCATCCTGTGGAGCGAACACGACCTTGCGCTGATGCACCGGCGGCGTTACGTCGCGCGCGTGCTGGCTCACCGCAGCCGTGCCGCTGGATTCGAGATAGTCCGCCTGACATACGCCCTCTTCTTCCTGTTTCCCTTCGCCCTCGTGATGCGATTGCTCAAACGCCGACCACCGCCCGGAAAGGAACCGGAAGCCCAGCTGCCTCCCCTGCCACCGTGGTTGAACCATCTGCTCATCCGATTTCAACGGTTCGAGACAGCCATGCTGGCGCACATGCGCTTCCCGTGGGGAGTTAGCGTGGTTGCCGTGCTTCGAAAGCGATGAGCCCAGAATGGATGCTTATAGCCGCAGCGGCGGCGTGGACGTGGACGAACCTGATAGAACCGTTTCACTTGCTCCTGCGAGAGCGTTCACTGATGCTTCCTCACCTTCCGCCCGCGCTGGACGGATTGACCATCCTGCACCTGAGCGACCTGCATATCCGTAAAATGGGTTTACTGGAGCATAAACTCGCCCGCCTGCTCTCACAAACCTCGGCGCACATCGTGGTTCTCACCGGTGATATGGTGGACGCCGACAGGGGTATTGCGCCTCTGGTGGAAATGCTTTCCCGCGTGCGGACAACTCTGGGGGTCTATGCCGTCTGGGGCAACTCTGAGCACAAGAGTTCCCGTCTCTCCCATCCCGACAAGCTGGAGCACGCGCTCAGGGAGGCCGGGGTGAATATCCTCAACAACGAAGCAAGGATGGTGCATTATCATGGTGCGAGTATCTGGCTTGGAGGGGTGGACGACCCTCATTCGGGTTTCGCCAATCTGCCAGCACTGGTTTCGTCTTTGCCACGCGCTGACCTGTATGTGCTATTGGCGCATTCTCCAGATATTCTGATGGACCCACTCACGGCGCGCTTTGACCTTATTCTGTGCGGACATACGCACTGCGGGCAGATACGTATCCCGCGCTGGGGGGCGTTGTGGAGTCATGCCCGGCTGGGGCGTTGGGTCGGTAACCCCATTCTCTATCCGAAACAGATTGCCCGCCACTTGAGTCGCCCCCTGCCCCAGCCGCATGTGCTGGTCTCGCCGGGCGTAGCAACGGTCGGCGTACCTCTGTTCAAGGCGCGCCTGTTTTGCTTCCCAGAGGTGACATTGCACGTGCTGCGCTCTAGCGTTTCTGCACCAGCGCAACCGTCGGCGCGGGTTTCTCCATCTCAGGAAACCTGACGAGGACTGCGGTATGGATGATTCGCGCCGTACCTTCCGGACTCAGGTCGTCGGTGTAGATAATCAAGTCGTATGCGCCATCTTCGTCGATGTTGCGCCCGAACGTCTGCTGCACAAAAGCGGCGCGTTTATGGTCAGAATCGCGGATGGCACGCTCTGCTTGCTCGCGGCTCAGGTTCATCTGCTCCATGACACGCCGGATGCGCACGGGCATTGAAGCCCTGAGCCGCACGTTGAGCGCACGGGGAAGCAGGAAGTTTGCCCCCCGTCCGAGGATGATGGCAAACCCCGCTCGTTCAATCGTCAGAACGACCTCCGCAAGGTGCTTGCGATAGCTCGGCGCCTCGAGGCCCCCGATGCCGAGTAGCGACTTCACGACCGTATCGATTTCGCCCTGAGCCTGCTCATCCAGCGACTGCACGATTTCCCTGCGTACTTCCGCATGGTTCGCAATGGCATCGATAATCTGCTGGTCCCACACGCGCCAGGGCTCTCCCAGCATCTCAGCCAGTTTCTGGGCAACCTCCGTTCCGCCTGCTCCCAGCTGGCGTGAAATCGTTACCACCGGGTGCACCACTCGCACGCGCTCGCGCTTCTGCAGCTCCTCGATACTGCGAAGGCGTATGATGGACTCAGTAATGCGCTGGTCAACCAGTCTGGGGTCTTCCCCAAGTCGTATCATGGTCATCGCCCCCTCTACACAGTTTGTACTCCTCTACCTTCAGTATATCATTGCGTTCACAAAATGACCAGAGGTCTTTGTACCGGTTTTGCGGACGATAAAGAAAAAGCGGCGGCAGGAAACCGCCGCCGAAGCCGGGGGATTACGGGACGCCTCAGGTGCGTATTATTTCCCAGCAGTTGGGCGACCTCGTACCTAAATGATACTGCAAACATGTTAACGGCAAGTTAACGCCCGCTATTTTTGGAAAGAAATTTCTGACAGGCACTCCTGCAGAGACCACTTCGGGCATATTAACACCAGTTCCACCGGAGGACAGGGCACTTCCCAGCCGTCGGATACCCTGCGCAGAGGCAGTTCCGCCACCGTATGCGCCTGCCCATTGCGCCACTCCACCACCCAGGCAGACAGCCCCTGCACGTGGCTGCGCCATCGGAGAGTTCCACCGTCCACCAGTGTCGCCGTCAGGAAATCAGATTGTGCCAGGGGCTTACCGTTCATGCTGACCAGCATCCACGCGCTTTGCCCCTGCGCGACCATCTCGCCGTTTATCCGCAGACTCCGCCCGCCCGTCGCCGCCACAGGCTGCGCCGCCTCATCGATGAGCACGGCGCACGGAAGGTCTTGCCACGCTTCCCATGCGATGTCCGCGTCACTCAGTCGCAAGCGCACGGCAGTCACGGCGCGTTTATCTTGTCTGGGAAGGAGCGAAACCAGTCGCAAGGCGTCATCTCCGGTTAGCGACGTCCTCCATACGCCCTGCCGCGCTTCGATACGCAGCGGAGGATGGATGCCCATAGCAGGCAACAACTGCAGATACAGGTTGGTGTCAGCGGCGGCGGTATGCGCCACATGCTCCACGAAAACATCCTTGTCGGGAAGTGTCTCCCACGGAACGGGGCAGTAAAACACCGCCCCCCTGCCCTGACGATGGTGATATACCGGGATGTTCGCTGAGATACGCAGTGGCTCTGCCTGCGCCTTCTCTACCACGGGCTGTGGCAAACCCGAGGGATGCTCTGTCACCTCCTGCAGGTTGACACCGCACAGTTTCTGCAGGCGAGAGGCGTCGCGTTTGCCCAGCGGATCGGTCGAGGGATCGCCGGACAAATACACCAGACATCCGCTCTCTGCCAGCCTTTGCAAGGCACTGACGGAAGCATCGGAGAGGGTATAAGCCAGCGGCATCAGCACCGCACGGGGCGGGTTCTGCGCCAGCGCGGGCAGGTCTGCCTCGTTCGCCACATCGAACGGAACATTCGTTGCCAGCAAGCACTCGATGGCATTCATCAGCGCCGTGTAGGCGAGCCCCTCCGGCGCACCCAGACGCCAGTTATCCGGAAGCACCAGCACCACGTCTACCCTATGGTACTCGCGGGGCACTCTGTCCGAAAACAGGCGCAGGTTACGATAGAGCTTCAAGACGGGTTTCGGACGTAATGGGTTGTTCCACGCGATGCCCCACGGGAAAACATTGACGGGGTCGTCGGTCCAGCACCAGTTCTGAATCTTGGTCACGTCGAGCGCGAGGGCGGCATGTACCACCCACCAGAAGAGCTGCCGCTGCTGCCACTCGGTGCGCTGGATGTGGTAGCCCATGCCTCCATGTTCCGGCGCCCAGGCATCATGTGTCTTGACCCCAAACTCCCCCAGATTCACGGTCTTACCTGCGAACCGCATGTCGTTCCACTTAATAGTTGCCATCAGCTGTGCCAGATCTTGCTGCGGCAGGTTGAAGTAGCCGATGTTCGAGGCGTCCATCCCGTTGATGGAAAGGCGCAGGTCAATGCCACCGCTGGGCCGCTGATAATATTCGCTGGTAATGGGGTGTTCGGTATCTTCGGATCGAATGGCTTCACATAATGCCCCTATCCAGCGTCGCATCAGAGACACCTGAAACTCACGGACGTCGCGCGTGCGCACCTCATACCATCTCCCTGAAACGGCGTTTTGCACGGGTATCTCGCCCAGCCTGGCTTCAGGAGGATGAGGCGCCCACGCCTGACGCAACGCTTCGTCGCTACCGTAACGATCGCGCAGAAACTCGTTCCACAGACGGCGAATGTCAGGCGTGTCCTTCAGGTTCAGCTGAAAATCGCCGTTGAGATAGTAGATGAGTCCCGGTACGTTTTTGTAGCGCGTCGCAAACTGCCGGCACATCTCCGCCTGCTGCTTCAGCGTAGCATCGTCCACGACCACATCCTGTCCGATGAGCAAACCAGCCATGTAGGGCAGACCAAAGCGCTGCGATAGCTGTACGACGGCGTCCAGCTCCCGCCACTGCGCTTCGGTAAAGCGGTAGCCCTGCGGGTGATACTGTAGATTCTCGTAAGTGTGCAGTCCGTATTCCCGCATTAGCCGTATCTCGCGGAACCAGGTCAGCGGGTTGTGAGAGCGAGACCAGAACCAGTTGCCGTAGGTGTCCGTGCCCAGCAAGAGCACTCGTTGCGCCGAGCCGTCAGGATGCGTTAACGTGAAGGCGTTGTGTTCGTAGGTGATTCGTACGCCGTTTTGAATCACCCGGTCGTCTCTGACACAGAAGCCGCTCTCCGCCCGGTCCAGCACCAGGTTGCCCTGCCGAACGTCCGCCTGCACCACCACGAAATCAGGCGCACCTGCAGGAACCGTCCAGTTCCACTGTATGTTTGCTTTCCCTCTGGAGGGCACCTGCAGTCTTTCTTGCCTCTGTTGCAGGGTCTTACCTTCGGGTGATAACAGCCGCCACAGCACATGCACGGTTTGGGGGCGTGCCGACGTATTGCGCACTTCCAACTGCAACCGCGCGTTTTCCCCCCGCTGATACATCGCATAGTCGCTGCGCAATTGTTCCACCATGACACCGGCTCGCAACAGCCGCACCACCCGCCGCAACAGCACTTCGCCCTGCGCCCCCGCAAACACATCGCGGTTCGTAACGCCGAAAATCGCCCACGTGGAATCGGTAAAGGCACCGGCAAAGTGGCGAACCAGCGCGCCCGCCACGCCTGCAAATCTCCCATATCCGTCCTGAACCATCACCAATGGCACCCATCGCGCGTTCTGGCGCAGCTGCGCCGTTGCCTCATAGCCTTTCACTGCGCCATCAGACCGCCAATTCGACCCTATTAGCGCTGTCGGCGCAGCGACCAACCGTGCGCCCGTTATCGGCTGGTCAGGACTGAAAAGGGTGAGCTGCGTGGGAGTAATCACCAGTCCATCTTCGGGTTTACCGTAGTGGGCGTTGATGCGTTCCTCACGCGGGACCGGTGCGCAGGTGACCTCATCCAACCACATGCTACCTGAAGCCAGATAAAGCCCCGCGTGGAACACCACCTTTGCGGCGTTCGGTACAATCGCAAATCGGTCTTCGTAGCGCTTCCAGCCCTGTGTACCACGCACCTGAGCAAAGTCCTTAAAGGCAACCAGTTTGCCATCGCGGTCATACTGGTACGCCGCCAGAAAAGCAAAGCCCGGTCCCTGCACATTTTCCGTGCGCAAATGCGCGCCGACCAGGTAGATACCGTTTGGCTCTACCGGCAGCGTATAGCTGAACCGCGCACCGCCCTGCACGTTGTCCGCAGTTACTTTTGCGCATCGCTCACCTGCCGCCGGCTTCTCGGTCACAATGTGACACTGCTTTCTGACATCGGCTTCCCAACCGATTCCACCCTGCTCGAAGCCTCCGTTAGGCACGGGGTTCTTTCGCACCTGTTCCATCTGCTGGCGGATGAACTCAGCGTACGAGACCCATTTGCCGTTCTGCCTCATCAGCAGATGGTCGAACGCGTATCCACCGGTGCAAAACAGGTCGCCGCCCTGCATCAGGAAAGCCTGCAGGGATTTTCTTGCCTCCACCGGAAACGACGCTCCTGTGGGCACAATCAGCAGGTCAAACCTCTCGGCGTTAAAGGTTTCCGGGTTTGCCAGCTGGGACGCACTCAAAGGGGTAAGCGGGATGCCCTCCGCAGCCAAAGCGCGTTGGAAAGTTTCCAGCGGGGTACGCACCCCCTTCACGGGCAGGGAAGGCTCATGGAATATCGCCGCACGATAGCCTTTCGCCCGCGGCACACCTTGCGGTTCTGTCCATTGCACCGCTTTTTCCCCTTTTACCAGGTTGATGTTGTCGAACCACGCGGTACCGCTGGCGTTATATATGCCGAGGCGCAGTGCAATATACTCTGCCTGCACGTTAACCTGAAACGTATACTCCGCGTAAGTCCACGAGTGCGTGCCAGCATACCGCGCAAAGTCATGTGCTCCTACCATGCGTCCGGCGGCGTCGAGCTGATAGATTGCCATGAACGCATATCCCCCGCTTCCCGACGCGGGTTGCACATCCCGCGTTGCCAGCCAGCCGCACACCGTCAGCTTCTCGCCAGGCACCACAGCGTAAATCACCTGCTCGACCTGTACCCCCTGCGTGCTATCCACACGAAGGCTCCGGCTTCCACTGCGTCGGTGAACGGTGTCGTATGAAGCCCCGCTGGCAATGCTCCAGCCAGCGTCGTTCTCGAAACCGCCATTGCGCAGTAGAGAGGGCGTTGCTAGGACGGCAGTCCCTCGCAAAATAAGTATAAGTATAACGCCTGATATTGTACACCAACTCTTCATGCCGAACCTCCTGCCCATCCGATTCCTCAGGGTTTCACAGAAAGTCCTGCGATACGTGTTCCCCATCGAGCGGCACTTGCACAGAATCTCATCCACTGCACTCCTTTGGGGAGATGCCGAGAGAGTCGCAAAGCAATATCTGGCTCACCGCTACCAGTGCAGCCGTCTCCGTGCGCAGAACGCGCGGCATCAAAGAGACTGTGGTCGCACCGTGCTTCTGGCACAGCAATACCTCGTCGTTCGTCAGTCCCCCTTCCGGGCCCACAATCACTGCAACTCCTGCATCCAGAGAGCCGCACCTCAACCATTCTGCCAGCGACAAAGCCGCGCCATCCGGGTGCAGTGTCAAGATACTTGCTCCAGCTACCTGCTGCAACGCCTCGGGAAGAGACAAAATACCGTCCACGGCAGGAACTTTTGCTCGATGTGCCTGTTCCGCCGCTTCTTTGGCAATTCTCCGCCACCGTTCCATGCGGGCTCTTTCCCGCTCTTTTTCCAGTCTCATCACACTGCGCTCGGTCTGCACCAGCAGAAAGCGAGAGACGCCGATTTCCGTCCCGTGCTGAATGACCTGTTCCAGCTTTTCGCCTTTCGCCAGCGACTGCACCACGGTGATATGCACCGTTGGCTCCACATCCAAAACCACCCAGTGCCCCACGCGGGCAACCGTTTCTTCTCTATACACAGACTCCAGCACACAATGATACTCTTTGCCGGAGCCGTCCAGCACGCCGATTTCGTCGCCGGGCTGCAGCCGAAGCACCAAGCGAATCTGCCGGGCATCCTCCCCCAGAAGGCGCACGATGCCATTCGAAAACTGCTCCGCCGGTACAAAGAAACGATGCTTGGGCACGGTCTAACCTCTCCTCGCGGCGAACGCACACCAGCCGCCGCGTTCCCGATGTTGGAAATCCTGCCAGGGCATCTGCAGCAAAGCCATGCGGATACGTTCACTGCGTTCTTGCACGATGCCGCTCACCACCAGCCATCCCCCTCGCCGCAGACACCGCCCGAAATCCGGTAACAGGTTTTCGATCACCTCCGCGGTGATGTTCGCCACGAGGAGGTCGCATTGCGGCGCGTCCTCGCAGCCATCTGCCAGCTGCACAGAGACCACCCTCTCCACGCCATTGCGAGCCACATTGCCCGTAGCCGCCAGCACGGCTACCGGGTCATTATCTACAGCCCATACCGATACGGCGCCCAGCTTCGCCGCTGTAATTGCCAGTATGCCCGAACCTGTACCAATGTCCGCGACGACCATTCCCGGACGTAACAGTTTCTCCAGAAACCCGATACATAACTGCGTCGTTTCGTGTTGGCCGGTGCCGAAAGCCATGCCCGGATCCAGCTCAATCACCACGTCCCCCTCTTGCAGCGTGTAATCCTCCCAGGAGGGCTTAATCACCACACGCTCACCCACGCGCAGCGGGTGGAAGAACTGTTTCCACGCTTCTGCCCATTCCTTCTCGTCCCTGACCCGCTCCGCGAGATGCTGCACTGGCGGTAGACCCCACTCCGGTAGAAGGCAAAGCTGCGCCTTGAGAAATTGAACGCGCTCATCCAGCCCTTCGGTCACCGGCAAAGCGGCAATCACCCTGTCTGTGTTCAGGCTAACACCCTGCGCTCCTGCCTCTCGGCAGATTTCAGCCACCGCTTCATGCGATTCGGGGGGAATCACGATATGCAGCTCCAGCCATTTCATGCCGCTACGCTCCTGCTTGAGCGTCTTCCCGCTTCCGGCGTATCAGCCAGCCCAAGACCGCGGCTGTCAAGCCCAGTGCAACGTACGCGATACTCCACACAGCAAAGCTGCGGGCGACCCTGAACAGTTCCACCGGTGCAGAAAGGTTGAGCAGAAAAAGCCAATCGTCCGGTCTGTCGGAAAACACGGTTAAATTGTAAACCACCTGCGCGAAAAGATACAGCATTCCCGCCAGCAGGAATAACGCCCCCCATCGGTTCCGCACCACAACGGAGGCAAAATACCCCAACGCCCATATCCACCAGACATAACCTGCAAGGTATAACCACACCACCAGACCAGAACGCATCTTTGGTGGCAGAAACCGGTCTGCAATAAGTCCTGTCAGTAACAGCAACAGCAGATAGAGCAATGCGCTTTGTACCGTTCCCACTTTCAAAGAACGCGGATACAGCCACTGCCACCATCTTTTCCCTCCCAGTGGCACCCCCGTCGACACGAAGAGGGCGATGGTGGCCAGCGAAGCAGCCGTCACAATCGGCATATAGTTGGCTATAGGGACGGGAAACGGTGCGCTTCTCGCCGCCAGCACCGCAGCGAATAGAGACAACAGATGTAAAAGCGCCGTCAGCAAGCGCGTTTTCCATGCCCCCTGCCGGGCATCGGGCAACAGGTAGTTTGCCGCCACCTGCAGCAGGATCGCCAGCGTGAGCAACACAGATGCCGCTGTCAACAGCCGGAACTGCCACGAAGTGAAACCGACGCCCGACAAGAAAACAGATGTGGAGGCGCCCCCAAAGGCTCGGCTCATCACAAACGCAATTCCGAGCACGATGCCCGCGAAGTAAGCGCTCGCCAGCGTGCCGTACGTCAACACGTTTGCCAGAGTGGTATTGGAGCATATCGCGCTCATCATCAAACCGAACGCCGCCAGCAGCGCGCCGGTGAGTAGCATCCCCGCATACCGCTCCAGCATCACCCCGGTATCTATACCGCCCATCAAAAACAGAACGGCGATTAGCGGCATACCGCACAGGATCAGCACCACGACAAACGCCAGCGCGGAGGCGAACTTACCCCACACTATCGCAAAGCGGGAGAGTGGCGTCATGATGAGCAGGTCGTAGGTGCGTTGTTCGCGTTCCATCGTAATCGCGCTGGTGGTTAGGGCTGGCGTGATAAAAGCCACCAGAAACCACTGGGTTGCCACCAGCGTCTCGAACAGCGTCTGTGCCAGACCTGCGGTGCTACGCTGCACACCAACAGCCATAAACTGGTCGTACGAAATCACCACTACCAGCCCCAGCGCCAGCAGGTATGCAACGAGGCAACCATACGTTCGCGCCCCGCGCATCCGCTGGCGCGAAGACTGCCGGAAGACGGGGTTCTCCAGCCGTTCTATCACTATTGCACCGCTCCCTGCGTGACGCGCATGAAGATGTCTTCTAGGTCGGTAGGTTGCTCGGCGAAGGAGAGTACTTTGACTCGCTTCTCCGCCAAGGCCCACACCACACGATAGTGCTCGCCCGGTGGACCCACATAGTGCGCCCGGATGACCCCATCCTCCACACGCACGTCACGGATATCCTGCAGCTGGCTCTGCAATACCTGTACTGCCGTGTCCGTATCGTCAGCCACTTTAATCTCCAGCACGTGCGAACCGGTCAGCTGGCGCATGATGGTATTAATCTCGCCGCTGATGAGCAGTTCTCCCTGCTCGATAATGGCAATCTTATTGCAGATATCCGCCAGTTCGGGCAGAATGTGCGAGGAGATAAGGATGGTCTTGCCCATATCGCGCAGTTCTTTCAAAAGCTCCTTGATCTCGATGCGGGCGCGGGGGTCCAGCCCGGACGCAGGCTCATCCAGCAGCAACACCTGGGGATTGTGCAACAGGGTTTTGGCAAGGCACAATCTCTGCTTCATCCCGCGCGAAAGAGCCTCGACGTAGTCGTTCCTTTTGTGCGACAGGTCGGTCAGCGCAAGCACATCGTCGATCAGTTTCTCACGTTCGGAGCGCGGGATGCGGTAGGCGCACGCGAAAAAGTCCAGATATTCCCACACTTTCACATCATCATACACCCCAAAAAAGTCGGGCATGTAGCCGATCAAGCGCCTCACCGCTTCCGGCTCCTTAACCACATCGTGCCCCGCGATGGTGGCGGTACCGCTTGTCGGCTCGAGCAGAGTAGCCAGCATCCGAATAGTGGTGGTCTTGCCTGCGCCATTCGGTCCGATAAATCCCAGAATATCGCCCTCGTCGATGCGCAGGTTCAGGTTGTTCACTGCCACCAGATTGCCATACTTCTTGGTGAGCTGGTGTGTTTCTACGAGTGCCACGGCGTTTTTCCTCGCCCATCACGCCCTTGGGACGTCCCTTGTAGTGATACAGGTTAACACAAAAACTCCTCTCTTGGCAAGAGGGTACATCCGTGTGCAGGGCGAAGTTCATGCATCAGCAAGGGTCGCTGGGCAGCTCATGGTGCCCGGTGACAAGGAACAGTACAGGCATGAGGTGACAATCCCATGGTTCGGATAGCGATTGCAGGGTGCGGCAGCGTCAGCCGCCATTACCTGAGCGATCTGAAGACCAGTGAATACGCTCATGTTGTTGCGCTCTGCGATGTGGTGGAAGAACGTGCCCGTGAACGCGCTGAGGAGTTCGACGTGCCGAATGTCTTTACGGACGTGGACGAGATGCTCAGCCAGTGTGAGTTCGATATGCTCATCAATCTTACCTCCATGCAGCAGCATTACCCTGTTAACCTGAAGGCACTGCAGGCTGGCAAGCACGTGCTGTGCGAAAAGCCGTTTGCCACCACGCTCGAGGAGGGACGCACCCTGATAGAAACCGCAAAGCAACGTGGAGTCTACCTCTGGGGTGCGCCAACGGTCGTTACCAGCCCGGCGTTCCAGTGCATGGCAGCGCTGCTGGCGCAAAAAGCGGTTGGCGACGTGTACGTTGCCCGTGCGTGGTACGGGCATGGAGGACCCGGCTGGGGACCGTGGTTCTACCAGAAGGGCGGTGGTTGTCTGTTCGATCTAGGCGTGTACAACATCACCACCTTGACGGGGTTACTCGGTCCTGCCAGAAACGTTACCGCGCTCATGGGTACCGCCATCAAAGAGCGCTTTGTGGAGGGACAGCATGTCCATGTAGAAGCGGACGACAATACCATTGTGCTGATGGACCATGGCAACAGTGTCTTCTCCTGCGTGATGACCGGTTTCGTCTACGGTCCCTATCATGAGGAACGCACTATCGAACTGGTCGGCACGAAGGGCAGTATCAACATGCTGGGCTGGGACTGGCATCCGAAGGGCGTGGAGGTCTGGGACGCGCAAGCCAGCGCGTGGAAGGTGGTCTGCGAGGACCAGAAGGGCTATAACTGGAATCAGGGCGGCTCGTACCTGGCGCGGTGCCTTGCCACGGGCGAAAAACCGCTAATGACCGCCGAACACGCCTTCCATGTGCTGGAGGTCATGCTTGCTGCCCAGAAGTCCGCTGAGACGGGACAGCGGATAGAAGTGCACAGTCGGTTCCATGCCCCCTGGTGGGAAGGATGAAATTGCAGCTTGAGCATACCGCTCGCTGACTGCCACGCACATGAAGTCGCCGTTGTTTTAGGTGAGGTCTCCCCTTGCATCCTCGCCAAAGTTAGGGTATTATAATGCGTGGATTAGCACTCGGCATTGTCGAGTGCTAAAATACTGCTTGAGGAGGTGAACCTGCGATGCCTGAGACCGCAGTGAAGGTACAGCTCAAACCGCTTGCAGACCGTATTGTGGTCAAACCGATGGAAGCGGAAGAGGTAACCAGTGGCGGCATCGTCTTGCCCGACACTGCCAAGGAAAAGCCCCAGAAGGGCGAGGTGGTTGCCGTGGGACCGGGCAAGATGCTGGATAACGGCAAAGTGGTCGAGATGGAAGTCAAAGTTGGTGATGTCATCTTCTACTCGAAGTACGGTGGTACGGAAATCAAAATCAACGGCGAAGAGTACGTCATCCTGCGCCAGGACGACGTGCTGGCAGTACTGGAGCAATAAGGAGGGAGTGACAAATGGCGGCAAAGATGCTGTTGTTCGATGAGGAGGCGCGTCGGGCGCTGGAGCGCGGTGTGAACAAACTGGCGGATGCCGTGAAGGTGACGCTGGGACCGCGTGGACGTACGGTTGTGCTGGAAAAGAAGTTCGGCAGCCCTACCGTGATTAACGATGGGGTAACTATTGCCAAAGAGATAGAGGTGGAAGACCCCTTCGAGAACATGGGCGCGCAGCTCGTGCGCGAGGTCGCCAGCAAGACCAACGACGTGGCAGGCGACGGAACCACCACCGCCACCGTGCTGGCTCAGGCTATCGTGCGCGAGGGCTTGCGCAACGTTGCGGCTGGTGCAAACCCCATGCTCCTGAAGAAGGGCATTGACCGCGCCGTAGAGGCTGCGGTAGAGGAAATCCGCAAGATTGCAACCCCTGTGGAGACCCGCGACGAAATCGCTAATGTTGCCACCATCTCCGCCAACGACCCGAAGATTGGCGAACTGATTGCCGACGCGATGGAGAAGGTGGGCAAGGACGGCGTGATTACCGTGGAGGAGAGCAAGGGCACCGAGACCACGCTCGAGCTGGTCGAGGGAATGCAGTTCGATAAGGGCTACATCTCGCCCTATTTCGTGACCGACCCCGAGCGCATGGAGGCGGTGCTGGAAGAGCCGTTCATCCTGCTGTATGAGAAGAAGATTAGTGCCGTGCAGGACCTCATCCCCATTCTGGAGCAGACCGCCCGCATGGGACGCCCCTTGTTGATTATCGCCGAGGACGTGGAAGGCGAGGCACTGGCGACGCTGGTGGTGAACAAGCTGCGCGGCGTGCTGAATGTGGCGGCGGTGAAGGCGCCCGGCTTCGGTGAGCGACGCAAGGCGATTATGGAAGACATCGCCATCCTCACTGGCGGCAAGTTCATCACCGAGGACCTAGGCATCAAGCTGGAGAATGTGGACATCTCCATGCTGGGACGCGCCAAGAAGGTCATCGTCGCCAAAGAGGAGACCACCATCGTGGAGGGTGCGGGTTCCCCGCAGGCGGTGCAGGGACGCATCGCGCAGATTAAGCGACAGATCGAGGAGACCGACTCCGATTACGACCGCGAGAAGCTGCAGGAGCGGCTGGCGAAGCTGGCGGGCGGCGTGGCGGTCATCAAGGTGGGTGCCGCCACCGAGACCGAGCTGAAGGAGAAGAAGCACCGCATCGAGGATGCGCTGTCGGCGACCCGCGCGGCGGTGGAAGAGGGCATCGTGCCCGGCGGCGGCGTTACCCTGCTGAACGCCATCCCCGCGGTGGAAGCGCTGCAGGCAGAGGGTGACGAGCTCGCCGGCATTAACATCGTGAAGCGTGCGCTGGAGGAGCCAACTCGCCTGATCGCCTCGAACGCCGGTGCGGAAGGCTCGGTCATCGTGGAGAAGGTTAAGACCCTGCCGAAGGGGCATGGCTATGACGCGGCGAAGGGCGAGTTTGTGGATATGATCAAGGCGGGCATCGTCGACCCGGCGAAGGTTACTCGCTCCGCGTTGCAGAACGCCGCCTCTATCGCGGGCATGTTGCTCACCACCGAGGCGCTGGTCGCGGAGAAGAAGGAAGAAGAGAAGTCCGCATCTGGAGCACCCTCGTACTAAACCTAGAGACTGCTCTGCAACGAGGGGACGGGCGTTGCCCGTCCCCCGCTTTTTCGGCTAGGGCGATAAGAGGAACAGTATCCAGCGCGGCGGCTCGAGACCGGTCACCGTCCGTGCAGGTGTCGCTAGCGGCATCGGGTAAGCCCCTCCGGCTACCGGGTCATACGGGGCGCGTCGACGCTGCTTCCATGCCTGTGCCAGCCTTTGCATTTCCTGCTGGTTGCGCGCGAAGTAAGACTGGAACACGAATTGGCGCGCCGTTTCGTAGTGCGCCGCCCAGCCCTGCAAGCGTTCGCCATCCGGAGGACCGCCGACCGCTGGTGTGATGATGACGAAAAAGGGCTCCACTTTCCGCAAGACGTCACTCACAGCTTGCATGTTTGGTAGCTGCTGGTTCACCGTATACCGGTTGTCCCCTTGCCCAATTTGCACTGGCACCTCCACCAGCGGCGTCTCCGGCAGCCACGCCCAGATGTGGTGCGTATACCATGCCGCTCGCCACGGAACATCGCAAAGGCCTACGAGAGGCATCTCCAGCTTCGCATTGGGATTGCGTTGCTTCAACTCGCTGGTAATGCGGTCCAGACGTTGCGATAGCACAGTGAAAGCAACCAGTTCATCGCGCGGCGGTTTGGGTTCGCGAAAGATGAGGGCAAACGCCAGCGGCAGCATGGCAACCAGCACCACACCGGTCAATGCCACGCGCCATGCGCGCTGCGCGTCCTCGCCCAGCAGCGTCTCTAACAAATCCCGCAGACTCCCCACAGCCAGCAGCACAAAAGTCGCCGTGAAACAGTGCATCGCCAGCGCATTACTCCCCGGCACGCCAAAAGAACTGCCCAGCAGCAACAGTACCGCCGTCCACCATATCATGTTTCGCCACATCGCGAGCGCGCGCAAACGCATCGGGATGAACAGCCCGGCAAACGCCAGAGCCATCACCACCGGGTGCGGGAACGTCATGAGCGAGTAGACGCCGTTGCGCAGGTTGCGCGACCACTTGCCCAGAACCTGCTGCGTATGCTCGCGGAACATGGAGACCGGGCTGGGAGGACGGGAGTTTTCCTCGTACTTCCGGTAGAGTGAGTAGCCAGGGTAAGGTTTGGTTGCCATACCGATTTCGTACACGCGCAGGTTGAAGAACGGATTACCGAAGAGCCGGGTATTGCGTATCCAGTATGGCAGGCTAATCAGCGCAAATCCCAGCAGGAAAAGCGCCACGTGCTTGCCGCGGCGTTCGGGATTGGTGAGAGCCAGGTAGATGCTTGCGGGAATAAGCAGCACCCACAGCGAGATTTGCGTCAGGTAAGCCATGCCAGCCACCAACCCTGCCCAGAAACTGCGACGTGGTACGCGCTCCTGCCACACTTCCTCCGTCTCGCCGGTGGCGGGTTCCACAGTCACCTCACTGGGGCGGTAAAGCAAGTAGCACGCTGCCAGCAGCAGAAACCCTGCCATCGCCGCAGGCCCGCCGGAAATCGCAAGCGTCGACAGGGCGGCATCGGTCAATAGCAGTATCGCCGCCGCCCAGTATCCCACTGACGGGCTGAACAGGCGCTTCCCCACAAAATACACCAGCACCAGACTGAGGACAAACCATATTATCGATCCCAGCGCGAGCTTACTGTCCTGCGTGCCCCGGTATAGCAGCAACGCCAGAAACATCGGGTACAGCGGACCGTGTTCAAGGTCGTACGCCTCGCGCACATCCTTCCAGTAGTACAATCCCAGCGGGACAATGTTATTGGTGACGAACCCTCGTCCCTTCGAGAGGTTGTATGCAATCTGGCCGTAGTCCATCGCTTCATCGGACGGACCAGTGAAGTATGCCCGGTAAAAAAGCCCTATCACACCGAACGCGATGGCTAACGACACTATCCACAACACAACCTGCCGGACGATGTCCCTTCCGGTGCGATGGGCAGTGGTTCGCGATTCATCCAGTGCCATACTCCTGACTCCTTCCTGCGACTGCGTGCTGCTCCTCTAATTCTTGCCCAATGTCTTGTTGTCCTCTAGTGTCAACGAACGTATTTTATCCGATATGGCATACCTTTAGTACTTGCAACATTTGGGCGGACATCCTAAAATAATGGCAGCGAGTTTTTTGAGGGGATTTGCTCTATGCGAGCGGTTGGGAAGACACGCTTTGCGGTTCAGGCGCCTTCTGTTGCCGTCGCGGGCGTTCAGCAACGGGAGGGTGTGGAGGAGGCTGCACGCGAGCGAGGGGTCACCTTGCGCTCCGTGTTGATAGGTACTCTGCTTATCCCGGTCAATACCTACTGGATTATCCAGGTGGAAGGCATCTGGCATCGGAACCACGCGACCGCGATGTCTCTTTTCTGGAACACGGTCTTTTGCCTGATGATACTGATTCTTCTCAACGTTCTCGTGCTAAAGCGCTACTTTGCCCGCTATGCTTTCACGCAGGGAGAGCTCATCGTCATTTATGTGATGATTACCATCGCCTCCGCGCTGGCAGGGCACGACACCCTGCAGCTGGGCATCCCCGCGCTGTCGATGCCCTTTTGGGGAGCAAACGAGACAAATGGGTGGGACCAACTGTTTAATCACTACTTTCCGAAATGGCTCACGGTACAGGACAAGGAGTTCCTGCGTCCTTACTATGAAGGGCACAGTTCGCTGTACATCGGGGGACGCATCTTCGTTTGGCTCCGACCGGTGCTCATCTGGAGTGTATTCATTGGCGTGATGGGGCTGGTCATGGTCTGTATGAACGTCATCCTGCGAAGGCAGTGGATGGAGAACGAGAAGCTCAGCTACCCCATCGTGCAGTTGCCGATGGCGATGGTGGCGAACGGCGGCAACATGAGCTTCTTCCTGCAGAAACCGCTGATACTCGGTGCCTTGCTCGGCGGTGGGCTGGACGTGTTGAACGGGCTGCATGTGCTGTTTCCCGCAATACCCGAAATCATCGTCCGACATGACCACCCCTCGCGCAACCTGCAGCAATACTTCACCTCGCCTCCATGGAACGGTGTGGGATGGTTTCCGCTGCCGCTGTATCCATTTATCATTGCGCTGGGCTACTTCTTGCCGGTAGACCTTTCCTTCTCCATCTGGTTCTTCTTTTTGCTGAAGATGGCGCTGCGTGTTGTGGCGACGGCGGCAGGTGTAGAGCAAGGTCGTCCCTACACATTCCCCTTCTTTAACGAGCAGTCCTACGGCGCGTGGTTTGCCATTTTCGCCTTTGCCATCTGGGGGGCGCGGCATCACCTGCGCGAGGTGTGGAGAAAAGCGGTGAACCCGCGCTACGCAGGCATCGACGATTCGCGGGAGGCGCTGACCTATTGCGGTGCAGTCATCGG
>JAIMBJ010000046.1 GCA_023511455.1 Bacillota bacterium | reverse complement strand
AGGTATTTCCGGGGATTAAGACGATGTGACATTTCAAATTGGGAATAAAATAGGACATTTCAAATTGGAAACCACAGCCACGCACCCCGATTGACTTCTGCCCGTGTATGTGCTAAACTATCATGGTGCGTCAGCGGAGCATCGCCTTCTGCCGTTGTGCCGTTGTCCCTCCGGGGACAACCGTAGAACGGCACGGAGACGGTGAAAGCGAGGCGACGCACCACTCATCCCAACCGCAGAAAGGGGGAAAAGCACGGAGAATGCCGCTGACCAAAGAGCAGAAAGCCGAGATTATCCGGAAGTACCAGCGCAAAGAGGGCGATACCGGTTCGCCCGAAGTGCAGGTTGCCTTGTTAACGGCGCGCATCCAGCTGCTCACCGAGCACCTGCGCCAGCACAAGCATGATTACCATACCCGGCGCGGGCTGATGATGCTGGTGGGTGAGCGCAAACGTTTGCTCGACTATCTGGCTCGACAGGACATTCAGCGCTACCGCGCGCTGGTCAGCTCACTGGGCATCCGCAGCAAGCAGTAGCAGCCACCTGTGTAGCCAGAAGCCAAGATTCAACCAAGAGGAGTTCCATCTATCCATGATACACACCGTCGAAGTGGAAGTCGCCGGTCAACTCATCCAGATCGAGACCGGCCGTGTCGCCAAGCAAGCAAACGGTGCCGTTCTCGTGCGTTCGGGCGACACCATCGTGCTCTGCACCGCCACTATGAGCAGGGATGCACGTACCGATATCGATTTCTTCCCGCTGGTGGTGGACTACGAGGAACGCAAGTATTCCGTCGGCAAAATACCGGGCGGGTTCATTAAGCGAGGAGGGCGCCCCAGCGACAAGGCGGTGCTGACCGCACGCCTGATTGACCGTCCATTACGCCCGTTGTTCCCCAGTGGGATGCGCAACGAGGTGCAGGTCATCGCCATGCCCCTGTCGGTGGATAACGACCACTTGCCCGACGTGCTCTCCATCATCGGCGCATCTGCCGCGCTGACCGTATCGAACATCCCGTTCAACGGTCCCGTCGGTGCCGTACGCATCGGTAAGGTGAACGGCGAGTTCGTCATTAACCCCTCGTTTGACCAGGTGGAGAACGGCGAACTGGACCTGGTGGTCGCGGGTACGAAAGACTACATCGTGATGGTCGAAGCGGGCGCAAATGAAATCAGCGAGGCGGAAATCCTCGAAGCGCTCGACCTCGCCCACGAACATATCAAGCCGATTTGCGCCGTTCAGGAAGAGCTTGCTGCAAAGGTAGGCACGACGAAGGCGGACATACCTTTCTACGCCGTGCCTGAAGACATCCTGGCCCGCGTGCGCGAGCAGTTCGCCGAGCAGGTGCTGCAAGCTATCCAGCAACCCGACAAATCGGCACGAGAGGAAGCCATCGAACTGCTCAAGGAGGAGATTGTGCAGGCGCTGTTGCCGGAGTATCCGGAACAGGAGACCGACCTGCGCGAAGCTGCCGACAAGGTGGTGAAAGAGCAGGTGCGCCGGCTCATCCTCGAGTACAAAGTGCGCCCCGACGGGCGAAAGTATGACGAGATTCGCCCTATCAGCTGCATGGTCGGGCTGCTTCCCAGAGTGCATGGCTCCGCGCTATTTACCCGCGGGCAGACGCAGGTGTTGACCAGCGTGACGCTGGGACCGATGGAAGAGGCGCAGATTATCGACACACTGGAGGAGGACGGGTTCAAGCGCTACATGCACTTCTACAACTTCCCACCTTACAGTGTGGGCGAGACGCGCCCCCTGCGTGGCCCCGGCAGGCGCGAAATCGGTCACGGTGCACTGGCGGAACGCGCCCTGCGCCCCATGATTCCGCCCGAAGAGGAGTTCCCTTACGCCATCCTGCTCACCTCCGAAGTGCTGGAATCCAACGGTTCCACCTCCATGGCGAGCGTGTGCGGTTCTACCCTTGCGCTGATGGATGCGGGTGTGCAAATTAAAGCCCCCGTCGCCGGCGTCGCGATGGGCTTGATGACACAGGGGGACGAATGGGTGGTGCTCAGCGACATCCAGGGCATGGAGGACTTCTCCGGCGATATGGACTTTAAGGTCGCAGGCACCGCGAGAGGCATCACCGCCCTGCAGCTGGATACCAAGATTTCGGGTATCCCCCGACCGGTGTTCGAGCGCGCTCTGGAGCAGGCGCGACAGGGCAGGCTATACATTCTGGAAAAGATGCTCGAAACCATCGACAAGCCTCGCGACCATATCAGCCCGTACGCACCGCGCATCATCGTCATGGAGATACATCCCGATAAAATCGGCGATGTGATCGGCCCCGGCGGGCGCATCATCAAGAAAATCCTCGCCGATACGGGCACACGCATCCAGATCGAGCAGGACGGGCGCGTCTACATCGCGGCGGACGACGAGGAGAGCGGTGAGCGGGCGCGCAAGATGATCGAGGATTTGACGCGCGACGTGGCGGTGGGAGAAACCTTCCTCGGAAAGGTTACCCGCACCTCTTCGCTGGGGGTGTTTGTGGAGATTCTGCCCGGTAAGGAAGGACTGGTGCCGCTTTCCCAGCTATCCGAGCAGCGCGTGCGCCGCGCCGACGAACTGGTGAAGGTGGGCGACGAGATTCTGGTGAAGGTGGTGGAGATAGACAACCTCGGCAGAATCAACCTGAGCGCGCGCGGCTTGCACAACGTGTTCAGCGGTCAGGCAGCAGGCTCGCCTCAACCTTCGGGTCCACGCACTGGTGGCGGACACGAGCCATCCGGCTACGGACGGGGCGGGGACGTACGCCGTCACCGCGGCGATGACGATACACCCCGAGCGCGATTTCGCCCGAAACGTTAAGTCAGGCACTGTCCCGACAAACCCCTCTCCCGCCGCAACGGGAGAGGGGCAAAGGGTGAGAGGTTTTTCTGTAACATGCCCATAGAAACCTTCACACTGTCCAATGGACTTCGTATCGTCTGTGAATCGATGCCGTCCGCACGCTCGGTGGCGGTGGGGGTATACATCGGCACCGGCTCTCGCGATGAACGCTCTTCGGAATACGGCGTTTCACACTTCATCGAGCACATCCTCTTCAAGGGTACCCTGCGCCGTGACGCCCTGGACATCGTGCGCGAAATCGAAGGCAGGGGAGGCTACATCAACGCCGAAACCGACAAGGAGTACACCGCTTTCTACGTGCGCGTGCTGCCCGAAGATTTGTCGGTAGCGCTGGACGTGCTTTCGGATATGCTGCTGTCGCCTCGCCTCGAGCCAGAGGACATCGAGCGCGAGAAGCGTGTCGTGCTGGAAGAGCTGCGCGAGCTGATGGACTACCCCGAGGAATATGTGTACGACCTGTTCGCGCAAACACTGTGGTCGCGCCATCCACTGGCGCATCCGGTGATAGGTACCGTGCCAACCATTCTCGCCATGCACCGCTCGCATCTCCTCGGGGTGATGAGCGAACGCTACACAGCCCCGAACACGGTCGTATCAGCAGCGGGGCTGGTCGATGCGAAACAACTGGTAGCGATGGTGGAGCGATACTTTGCCAGTATGCCCGCCACTCAGCCCAGCACGAAACTGCGCCCCGCCCGAGCCGCCGCACGGCAGCGGCTGTTGCGTCATCCGACCCAGCAGGTGCATTTTTGCATGGGCACGGCGGCATACAACCTGTATGATGAGCGCAAGTACACCGTGGCAGTGCTGGAAACCCTTCTCGGGGGCAACATGAGCAGTCGTCTCTTTCAGGAGGTGCGCGAGAAGCGCGGACTGGTGTACCATATCGGTACCTCGGCGATAGCGTATCGTGAAGGAGGATACTTCGCTGTTCATGCGAACTGTAACCCCGATAACTACAGGCAGGTGCTGGAGGTCACGCGGGAGCAACTGCGCAGAGTGTGCGAAGGCGACTTGAGCGAGGAAGAGGTACAGCGCGCCAGGCACCAGCTGCGCGGTAGCCTGTTGATGAGTACCGAGAGCGTGAACGGACGCATGTCTGCCAACGCGCGGAGCATGCTGTTTCACGGCCGCGTGATTACCGTCGACGAGATTATCGAGAAGCTGGAGGCGGTCGATGTGGGGAACGTAGTGGCTGTCGCCAGAGAGCTGTTCGGTAACGGAAAGATGGCGCTGGCTGCCATAGGCAGTTTACCGAAGGGAGGAGTTAAAGAGGATGAACCGCTCTGAAACAGAGGACATCATTCGTGTCGCTGTTGCGGGTGCGTGCGGACGCATGGGCACGCTGGTGGTGCAGACCGTGCTGAAACAACCCGACATGTTGCTGGTGAGCGCGGTAGACAAACAACACGTTGGCGAAGACATCGGCACTATAGCCGTGGAACACCCCATCGGCGTGATTGTGACCGACCATCTGAGCGAAGCGCTGTCGCAAACCCAGCCTCACGTGCTGGTGGACTTTACCACTCTTGGCGCAGCGGTGAGCCATATTTATACTGCACTGGAGCATGGTGTTATCCCCATCGTGGGAACCAGCGGCTTTTCCGCCCAAACGCTTTCCGATGTCCGCGAGGCGGTAGAACGGTCCGGTACCACCTGCATTATCGTGCCAAACTTCGCCATCGGCGCAGTGCTGATGATGCAGTTCGCGAGGGAAGCCGCGCCCTACTTCCCCAATGCGGAGATTATCGAAATGCACCATGATGGCAAGATAGATGCTCCCTCGGGCACGGCGATACGCACCGCCGAAGTCATCGCCGCGGCGCGTACCGAACGCCCACGCCAGCTTGTGCAGGAGCAGAAGTTCGAGGGGGCGCGCGGCGCGAGCGTTGCCAGCGTGCCTGTACATAGCGTTCGGCTGCCCGGTCTGGTAGCGCACCAGATGGTCATATTCGGCGGACAGGGTGAAACGCTAACCATTCGCCACGATTCTATAGACAGGCAGTCCTTCATGCCTGGGGTTCTGCTCGCTATCCGTAAAGCGCGGCAGGTGCAGGGACTGGTTGTGGGACTGGAGCATCTGCTGTAAAAACAACGCCAGGAGGTAGGAACATGAAACTCTTTCTGGATACCGCCAACATCGAGGAGATTAGGACGGCGTGGAGCTGGGGGGCGATTGAGGGCGTGACCACCAACCCCTCGCTGGTGGCGAAGGAGGGACGCCCGTTTAAAGACGTCGTGCGGGAAATCTGCGAGATTGTGAATCCGGGCGACATCAGTGCGGAGGTAGTCAGCCTGGATGCCGAGGGGATGATTCGGGAGGCGCGTGAAGTCGCCAGCTGGCATCCCAACATCGTGGTCAAAATCCCCATGACAAAAGAAGGCATGAAGGCGGTGCGGGTGCTTTCACAGGAGGGCATCCGGTGCAACGTGACACTGGTGTTCAGCCTCTCGCAGGCGTTTCTGGCGGCGAAGGCAGGGGCATACTACATCAGCAACTTTGTGGGGCGCGTGGACGACATCAGCGGCGAAGGCATGAACGCTGTGCGCGACACGGTGAACATGATTCAAGAGTACGGTTTCAAAAGCCAAGTGCTGGTCGCCAGCGTGCGTCACCCCATACACGTGGTGGAAGCGCTGCGGGCGGGGGCACATGCCTGCACCGTTCCGTTCAAGGTGCTGGAGCAGCTCTATCAACACCCACTGACCGACATCGGTATCCAGCGGTTTCTCGCGGACTGGGAGAAATCAGGGGCAAAGATTTTCGGATGACCGACAAAATGACATGGACAACCGGTTCCGTGACCGCGCCGCGCGGTTTTCGGGCGGCGGGGGTGCGCTGCGGCATCAAGTCGCAGGGCAAAGACCTTGCGCTCATCGTCTCGGATACGCCGGCAACGGTCGCCGGAATGTTCACCACCAACCGCGCGGCAGCGCCCTGCGTGCGCTACTCACGTCACGTGGTGGAAGCAGGTACCGCCCGCGCTATCGTTGCCAACAGCGGTAACGCCAACGCCGCCACCGGCGAAGAGGGCTTCATGGACAATGTGCGCATGGCGCAGAAAGTAGCGCAGCTGCTGGAATGTCCACCTTCACAGGTGGTGACGGCCAGTACGGGTATCATCGGACACCGCTTGCCCATCGAGAAGATAGAAAAGGGCATCGAGCAGGCGATGCTGGAACTCTCTCCAGAGGGCGGTAGCGCGGCTGCCGAAGCCATCATGACCACCGACACCGTGCCGAAGCAGGAAGCCATTCGCCTGCTCCTGCCTGAGGGGGCGGTGCATATCGGCGGTATCGCGAAAGGTGCGGGAATGATCGCTCCCAATATGGCAACCATGCTCTGCTTCCTCACCACCGACGCACAGATTGCCGCACCTGCCCTGCAGCAGGTGCTGAAAGACGCTGTGGAACGCTCCTTCCACTGCCTCACCATCGATTCCGACACCAGCACCAACGACATGGTGGTGATTCTAGCCAACGGGCAGTCGGGCGTGGATGTACATCGCTATCTGGACGATTTCCAGATGTCTTTAGAGAACCTGTGTATTCGTCTGGCTCAGCGCATCGCGCGTGACGGCGAGGGAGCCACCAAGCTGGTGGAGATTGAGGTACGCGGTGCGCCCACCTTCACGCAGGCGCGCAGAATGGCCAAGACCGTGGCGGAGTCGCCTCTGGTGAAGACAGCCCTCTTCGGCAATGACCCGAACTGGGGGCGCATTCTGGCGGCGATGGGACGCAGCGGCGTGGACTTTGACCCCGACCGGGCGCAAATCGCCCTGCAGGGCACTCTGGTGTATACCGACGGCAAACCAACCGCCTTCGACGCCCGCGAACTGCATGAACAGTTGAAGGCGGATACGGTGAGCATCGTCATCGACCTGCAGGAAGGTACTGAACACGCCACCGTGTGGACATGTGATTTAAGCTACGATTACGTGCGCATCAATGCGGAGTACCACACCTAGACCGGAGGTGGACCCAATGGTGTCAGCCGCTGCGGGTTATCATGCCCTCGCGTACAGGGTCATGTCGTTCACCCAATCTCTTGCAGCGCTCGCTGGAGCAGGTCATGCACACCCAGCTGCTCGGCAAAACGGTGCATGTAATCTGTGTCGAGCGTATCGGCCTGCAGGCGCAATACACCCAGAACATCCTTCCACTGCTGTGCGGCAACCTCTCTGCCCTGCCGGTACCACCACAGTTTGGCGAGAACAATGTCTTCGATAGCCACGACGGACACCAGAGAAGATGCCTCGGGATGCAGGGAGTACCGGCGCGCACGGGAAATCACTGCGCGATCGAGCGGATGGTCTCGGGCCACAAAAACGTCCACTTTGAGCACCGTTTCGCGGTGAATCAGGTTGAAGACCTCCCGGCGTGCAACAGCATCGGAAATCATAGCGGCATCCACGTAGAACTCGGTCTGTAGCATCTCCGCCAATGGGGCAACATGCTCTACTTTTAAGTCGGCGACTATGTCGACGTCCTGAGTAGCACGTGCCACCCCGTATAGCGCGGTCGCGATGGAACCCGAAATCGCATAATCAACCTTCAGGTTCTCCAGCACAAAAGTCACCTTCAGTGTGACCGCGATGGGTTCAGGCATCATCGGCATATCTCTATACACTTTCTGCGCCAGTTCCTCGCCCAGCAGCAAGCCAGCCAAACGGCGACGCAGCTCAGCCTCGCTGGCGTTCGGGTAGCGGGCGCGCAGTCCGCTCCACAGCAGTGACTTCACCGCGGCGTTCAGTTCCGCCACCATCTGCATTTTGCGCCACGGTGGCAGCTGGCGTAACATCTCGACCAGTTGCTGTTCCACACGCGGGTCGGTATCTTCAAACAAGCATCCCATCTAAACCAGCACTCACGACTCGGAGAAGTATTCCCCCAGATGCTCCCGTAGCAAAGCGCGGGCGCGATGGAGACGCGCTTTCACCGCTGCCACGGTTAAGCCGGTGCGCTCGGCGGTCTCCTGATTGGACAGGTCTTCCATGTCGCGCAGCACCAGCACCTCGCGCAGGTTGGGAGGCAGTTTATCCACCGCCTCGCGTACCTTTTGCCGTATCTCCTCGTCCAGCACCACCTGCTGCGGGTTCTGCGCGCTGAAATCGGTCATCTGGCGCAGCAGCGTTTCGGCATCCTCCTCTTCACCAAGCGGCTGGTCGAGGGAGATGGTCGGATGCGCCAGCATCTGCTGCTGTTTGCGCACGCACAGGTTGCGCGCGATGCGATACAGCCACGTGGCGAAGGAGGCATCGCCTCGAAACTGCGGCAGGGCGCGGAAGGCGCGTATCAATGCTTCCTGCAGCACGTCTGCCGCCAGGTCGGGGTTGGCGCAGGCGCGGGTCATCGCGCGGTACACCTGCGCCTGGTAGCGGTGCACCAACCGGTCAAAGGCGCGGCTATCGCCCTGTTGCGCCGCGCGTATCAGGTGTCTGTCTTCACGGGTGGACATCGGTTCCTTCCTTTTCGTCTGCTCATTCGTTCGCACGTTCCTGCCCCGCGAGAATACGTTTTATCATGCCGAGCGTCTCGTCTATCTGCTCGCGCTTCTCGAATCCGATGATAAAGTTATCGACGCACCGCTGTGCCAGCACAAACCGCAGGCTCTCTTCGCGCTCTTGCGGGGTCTGGAACCTGCCTTCGCCGAAAATCTTCATGCCGACGACGCCTTTTCCTGCCGCTCGCATCTGGCGCAGCAGTTCGGCAATCTCTTCGGGTTTGCCGTCCATCGCCGTGCCCCGATGGTTGATACGCGCCAGCTGCACCTGCACCCACGACAAAGCCTGCGACATTTTGAGAGCGGGAAGGCTGTGGCAGGAGGTGCCGTGTGCACGGATAATCTTCTTCTGTCGCGCTTCCTCCAGCGCATCCCGCATCGAGCGCAGGTCATCCGCCCACGTCGGGGATGTGGTACAATGGAGCAGCACGATGTCGATGTAGTCCGTGCCCAGCTCCTGCCGGAAGCGGTCCAGCGCGCGCTTCGCATCGGTCTCCGGTTCCGGCAAACCCATCGGGCTGAACCAGATTTTGCTCTGGATGACTATCTTCTCACGCGGTATCCCCTTCAGCGCATCGCGCAGGAAGATGTGCGTGCCGTAGAGGTCGGCGGTGTCGAAGAAGGTGATGCCGCTATCGTAGGCGTGCCGAATCAGCGCGATAAACGCCTCTTTGCCCATGCGGGTATGGTTGGATTGACGCATCCAGCCCCGCACGCCGGTTCCGATGCCGACAAAAGATGCCTTGATGCCCGTTTTGCCCAGCGCTACCTGTTCCACCGGCGAGCGCACCGTGGGCTTTTGCTCCGCGTTCGCAACACCGTCCATCAAAACACCCCCTGCTCCTAACAGCATGGTACTGATAAACTCTCGTCGTGTCAGTGAACGCATCTGATACTCCTCCTGTTAAGGTGTAGAACCGCCCATTATCCGCTGAGCCAGCCGTTGCCGAAGCTCGGGGGACAGCATGTCGTGCAGCGCACTCGCGGGGTCGGGCAGTTGCTCCCCGCTGAACCACGCCCGCTTCACCCGAAAGCCCGGCAACACGCGGCTCTCGAACCAGCCTTCGTCGTTCTCCTCCAGAGGCACGAAGCTGCCCTGCTCCAGCACAAATACATCCACCGTCGCGCGATTGGGGCGCGAGTCGATAAGCCAGTATTCGCGAACGCCTTCGCGCTCGTACTCCAGAAACTTCTCCACACGGTCGCGAGGGACGCTGTCCTCCGAGACGACCTCCACCACCAGGTCCGGACCGCCAGTAAAACGTTCCTCCGACAGGTTTTGCAAGCGTTCCCCGGTGACAAGAATGATGTCCGGTTCACGCGAGGACGGACGGCTGGGTAGAAACACCTCGAAGGGAGCAATAATCACTTTGCTCTGTTCCCGAAGCGATGCCAGCGATTGCAACAGAAAATACAGCAAGCCGACAATTGTTTGGTGCGGTTCCTTTGGCGGCATGAGCAAAATAACCTCCCCGTCTACCCACTCGGCGTAGGTGTCCTCACCTGCCCACTTCAAGAACTCCTCATAACTCATTTGCAGCCGTTCGGTTTTCAGTGCGGTCTGCATGGCACATCGACCTCCGCCTGTATTATACGCTTTCCACAAGGGTGCTGTCTACGCACCGGCGGTGTAACCCTCGCACCGTATGGTGCGTCCCATATTCGCATAACCGAACAGAGGGAGGTGTGGCGGCATGAAACGGATGCCGAGATGGGGGGTGTTGGCACTGGCGGCGCTCTTGGTGGCGCTGGTCGGCTACTGGGTTTATGGCACTGTTCCCCGACCAGCCTACCTGTTGCCGCCGTCCGAGGAAGCGGTGGGTCTGCCTGCTGCGGGCGAGCCTTACCTGAAGCGCTCTCAGGCCATGATGGGGGCGCCCGTCATGGGCGGCAGTGCTCTCGGCGTAGAAGGAACATCGCAAGGGGAAATGACGCTGGCAGTGCTGGCTGCCAGCCAGCGGGAGCGATACCTGATTCAGACGGCGACAGTCACCCTGGAAGTGAAAGAAACCAGAGCTGCCACCGAGAAATTGACCGCGTTGATTAAAGAGAACAAAGGCTACGTGGCAGACCTGCGCGAATGGGTGGACGCGCTCGGCAACGAGAGCGCCACCGTTACCTTCCGCGTGCCTGCCAACCGATTTGAAGAGGTTTTGACGGCGGTCAAGTCACTGGGCAAGCCGCTGGACGTACAGGTCAGCTCGGAAGATGTGACGGAAGAGTATGTGGATGTGGAGGCGCAGTTGCGCAACCTCAAGCGCACGGAGGAGCGATTGCTGGGACACCTTTCGCGCACCGGCAGGCTGGCAGACACGCTGGCGGTGGAACGAGAGCTGAGCCGTGTACGTCAGGAGATAGAACGGCTGGAGGGTCGTCTCCGCTACCTGTCGCATCGGGTAGCGTTTTGTACTCTGACGGTGACGCTGAGGCAGAGTGCGCGCACACAGCCGCTGGTTCCCCCGGAAACGTTCAGCACCGGCAAAGTGGCTTCCGATGCGGTGCGCGCGCTGGTGGCGTTTGCGCAAAGGCTGTGGTCTATTCTTGTGTGGTTGGCGGTATGGGCGGTTGTCTGGCTGCCGCTGTTGATGGTGGGGTGGTTTGGCTACCGTCGTCTGCGCCGGGCGTAAGAGGAGGCTCGGTTCACCTACCCGTTTGAGCCCAGCCCCCTTCCCTGCAAGGGAAGGGGGCTGGGGAGTTAGGTCACCTTCATCCCATGAAGCTACCGCACTATCAGGTTGTAGGTGTGGTTGCTTCTTGCTTGCAAGGTGACGGTACCGTCGCCGGTGGTTTCAAACGGCACCGGCCTGCCGTTGTGAGTGACCAGTTCCACCCTCTGTCCCGCAGGAATACGGATGCGGTAACTGCCGTCGACAGCCATCCGCAACACCGCGCGGGTCAGTTTACCGCCCTTCCAGAAGATGTCCACCCGCACGTTTCCGCGCGCCCGCAAGCCCTGCACATAGCCTTCCTGCCATGCCCGGGGCAAAGCGGGCAGCAGATGGATCTCCCCCGCGTGGCTCTGCAGCAGCATCTCGGCGATGCCTGCCGCTCCACCGAGGTTGCCGTCGATCTGGAAGGGCGGGTGAGTATCGAACAGGTTGGGCAGGGTAGACTGCTTCAGTAGCGCCATCAGGTTCTCGTATGCCCTCTCGCCATCTTCCAGCCGCGCCCAGAAGTTCACCAACCACGCACGGCTCCAGCCGGTATGTCCACCACCGTGTGCCAGGCGCCGTTCCAGTGAAACACGGGCTGCCCGTGCCAGGTCAGGGGTACCCCGCGGGGTAATCTGATTGCCGGGGTGCAACCCGTACAGGTGCGACATGTGCCGGTGTCCGGGATCCGCCTCATCGAAATCCTCTATCCACTCCTGAAGCTGTCCGTGTATGCCAATCTGCATGGGAGCGAGACGGGCGCGCGCTTCCTCGAGCCTCTGGCGAAAGCCCTCATCCACCCCCAGAATGCGACTGGCTTCGATACAATTGGTGAACAGCTCGCGCAGTATCTGCATGTCCATCGTCGGAGCATAGCACACGCTGACGGTTTGCCCATCGACAGTGCGAAAGGCGTTTTCGGGAGAGATAGACGGGGCGGTCACCAGCCAGCCATGCTTCGGTTCGGGAACCAGAAACTGCAGGTAGAACTCCGCCGCCTCTTTCATGATGGGGTAAACGCGCTTCAGCACCTTCTTATCCAGCGAGAAGGCGTACCGTTCCCAGAGATGCTGGCATAACCATCCCGCCGCCGCGGGGAACTGTCCCCACTCCGGTCGCTCTCCGGGCGAAGTGAACCCCCACACGTTGGTCACCGTATGTACTACCCAGCCGCTCAAGCCATAATGCACCCTTGCGGTTTTGCGCCCCGGCTCGCGCAGGCGGTCAATGAACTCTATCAGCGGCTCTGCACATTCGGGCAGCGCGCCGACCTCCGCTATCCAGTAGTTCATCTGCACGTTGATGTCGGTGTGGTAGTCGCAGTTCCAGGGTGTCTGAATACCATCTGCCCAAATGCCCTGCAGATTGGCAGGGAGGGTGCCGGGCTGGCTGCTGGCAATCAGCAAGTAGCGACCAAACTGAAAGTAAAGGGCAACCAGATGCGGGTCGGGCTCGCCGCGTTTCACCCGCTCCAGCCGCTCGTCGGTGGGCAGGCGCGATGCTTCTTCCCCGCCCAAACTCAGTCCTACCCGATAAAACAGCCTCTGGTGCGCGTCGAGATGGGCATCTTTGAGGAGTCTATAATCCTTTCGCGCGGCGTCGCGCATCATCTTGTTCGTCAACGAGAGAGGCTCCTTGCCTTCGTAGGAGGTCGCCGCAGCAAGCAGAAGGGTCACCGCGTCCGCTTCTCGCACGCGCAATACCTGTCCTTCTGTGGTGACCTTGCCTCCCTCAGAGATGGCCCTGAGCTTCGCGGTATAACGCAGACCGCCCATCAGCTCACCCGACAGTAGCAGCTCTGTGCGCCCGGCGGCGTTCACCATTCCGCGCTCGGGGCGGCTGAGAGTGGCATCAAAGCTCAGCGCCCCCTTCTGACTGCTCACCAGACGTATCACCAGCACCTGGTCTTCCAAACTGGCGAAGTGCTCACGGGTATATCGCACGTTTCCCACGCGGTACACCACCCGTGCGATGCCCGTTTGCAGGTTCAGCTCGCGCCGGTAATCCTGCACCTCGCGATGCCCATCGAAGGTCAGGCGTAAATCCCCCAGCATCTGGTAACAGCCAAAGGGCACATTTGCGCCATTGCCATGTCCTGACCCCGCCCCCCGACACACGAACTTCTCCGCCGCCAGCTGCTGCGCCTGAGCGTATTTGCCCTCAAACAGCAGGCGTCGGATTTCGGGCAGGTAGCGCGGCGCGTCGGGGTTATCCGCATCCTGAGGCTGTCCGGACCACAGGCTCTTTTCGTTCAACTGGATGCGCTCTTCCTCAGTGCCGCCGTAAATCATCGCGCCAAGCCTGCCGTTGCCTATCGGCAGTGCACGCACCCAGCCGGGCGAGTCTTTCCATGCGTTGGTGGTGGGTGCTTCTATGGGCGCAGGCTCACGATACCAGATTTTCCAGAGGTCTTCCTGAGAGGTCGTTCTCATACCGCCTTCACCTCGGGAGCAGAATACAGGCTCACGTTACGAATCAACGGCAGCGCCCGAGACTTCAGAATGTTTACCCGCACGCGCGTGGTGTTGACCGGCGCGAGCCTGTCCAGTTTCTTGTGTCCGATGGTGGTGCCCCGTTTGATCTCCTGCCAGCCTGCAGGCGTCCACGCCTCGATGGAGTACTCTTCCACATGCTGTCCTTCCGCGATGTACTCCTGAAGCATCACGATGTTGAAAGCGGTCGGCTGGCGCAGGTCTATCTCCAGGGAAGCAGGCAGTTCGTTTGGCACCCAGTAGGTGTCGCCCTTCCCGTCAACCACCGATGCACCTGCGTGTCCGCGCTGTGCGCTGCTGGTGCGAACGGGCTTTCGCCGGGCAAGGTCGGTGGCGAAAATGCGGTCCAGCGCCTTACGCCACTCGCGCAGCCTCTGCACATCCGGGTCGGGTAGCAGTCCGCGTCTGTCCGGAGGCACATTCAGCAGCAACACGCTGTTGCGCCCTACGGACCTGAAGTAGATATCCAGCAGGTGCTCCAGCGATTTGACCTTTGTATCTTCCTGCGCGTGGTAAAACCAGCCGGGGCGGATGGACACGTCGCACTCGGCGGGCCACCACACCTTGCCCGACACGTTGCCGTGAAAGGCGGGTACAGGGTCCTGTACGCTCCACTCGGTTTCCGCGGCGTAACCGTCCTCATTGCCCACCCAGCGGATGTCGGGTCCGCAGATGGCGACAAGGGCGTTGGGTTGCAGCCTGCGTATCACCGCGTAGTAGCCCTGCCAGTCGTATTCCTGTTTACGTCCGTTGGGTCCCTCACCACACGCGCCGTCGAACCATACTTCCGCCACCTCGCCGTACTGCGTGAGCAGTTCGGTCAGCTGGTTGATGAAGTAGCGGTTGTAGGCAGGAGAGTCACCGTAGGTGCGCTCGTGCCGGTCCCAGGGTGAGAGATAGATACCCATCTTCAGCCCCGCCTGCTGGCAGGCACGGGCAAATTCGCGTACAACATCTCCTTTACCCATGCGCCAGGAGCTGTTCCTGACACAATGGTCAGTGTATCGCGTTTGCCACAGACAGAAACCATCGTGGTGTTTGGCGGTAAGGATGAGGTACTTGAACCCGCACTCCTTAGCGACCTGTACCCATTGCTCGGTGTCCAGTTGCGAGGGATTGAACCACTTTGGGTCTTCGTTCCCCTCGCCCCATTCACGGTCGGTAAAGGTGTTCATACCAAAGTGCAGGAACATGCTCAGTTCCGCTTCCTGCCAGGCAAGCTGTTGTGGCGTCGGTTTGGGATGCATCAGAAGACCTCCATGCGAGGATGTGCCTGAAAACTTCGCCGCGAAAGCGAAGGCGTCCTGCAGGTCAGAGAAAAGAGCCAGGCAGGTAGCGCGTCTCCTGATGCCGAATCATGCGCCTGACAACGCACAGAGGGAGGGTACGATGCATCGGTGGCTGTGTGCCCTGTGGATACTGATTTATCCGCTCAGCGTGGCGATGGGCGATGTGGAGGTGCGCCGCGGTGATTACGAGGCGCGGCTGGGCGCAAACGGATTGGAGGTGCGCTACAGGGGCGTGCCTGTGGTCTCGGGAAGCCGGTTCACATTGTTCAAGCCGGGGTACGCCGGTGCATACTTCTCGCAGGCGGATTTCACCGGTCTGACCACTCAGGTAGAAGACGACCGTATCACTGTCACCGGGCGCATCGCCGAGATAGATGCCCAGTTTACCCACCGCACAGTGGTGGATAAGGACGGCGTGCAGGTTTGGTTCACCCTGCGATTAGACCACCCAATGGAGTCCAGTCCGGTGGAGCTCGCGCTGTTGATGTTTCCGCCGGAGGAGTTCGCGGGGGGCAGCTACCGTCTGGATAGCCTCTATGGGCAGGCGCGTCCTCAGCCCTTGCCTCTGGAAAAGCCGAAGACCTCTGCCGCAGGCACGCAGCTGATAGCGTCCGGCGTGCGCGGTATCACGCTCTATGGGCGGAGAGTGGCTCTGGCAGTAGAAAATCTGGGCGAGGTAGCCCCCAGTTTTTTCGACATGCGTTCGCGTGATTTTCCCCAGCCAGAGCGAGTGTACTGGCTACTCTACCAGTGGGCGGCGACGAGCGGGGAGACCACCTGCGGCGTGAGGTTGCAGGCAAGTGCCGTCACGCAACCTGCTGGGCAGACAGGCAAAGTGGGCAGGATATCGCTGGTGGAAGGAGGCAGGCGTATGGAGGTTCAGCACATTTTCGTGCATCCGCAGGCGCATCCGATTGAGAAAGCCGCGGCGCGTGAGCTGCAGCGTTACCTGCGCGAGATGACCGGCAAAGAGATACCGGTGACGGAAGGCAACGGCAACGGTTTGCCTTCGCAGGGCGTGGTATACGTGGGCAGGAGCGACCCTGCAAAAGCACGCACTCTATACGATGATGCGGAGTATGAACCGCTTGGCTCCGATGGCTTTATCCTCCGCCTGAAAGGGGGCAATTTGCTGGCGGCAGGAGGCGGGTATCGCGGCACGACGTACGCCGTTTACCGGTTGCTGGAACGGCTGGGCTGCCGGTTCTACTCCACCGAGATGGAAATCGTTCCGTCCAGGCCCACGCTGGACATCCGCGCCCCGCTGAACCTCACCGAAAAACCTGCCTTCGAGTGGCGGACGATGTGGGGCAGGATTTACCCGATGACCGCGGGACTGTCGCCCGGCGAATGGGAGGCAAAGGTAGGCGACCTGGATGTGCCCAAGATGATGGGCATCCCGCCGCGCGGCTTCTGGCACCACACCATGGGCTTCCTGCTGCCTGCCGACAGCGTGCCAAAAGAATACCTGGCGGAGATTGGCGGCGAGCGGCGCATCACTGAACCGCACCTGCAGCAATACTGCCTCTCCAACCCCGGTCTGCAGAAGGCAATGACCGAAGCGGTGCTGCGCTGGATCGAAAGTGACCCAGACCCCGTGTACTACCCCGTACACTACGGCGACACCGGACAGTTCTGCCAGTGCGAACGATGCAAGGCGTGGTACGAGGAGCACGGCAGCCTCACCGATGCGGTGATATGGTTCAACAACCAGATAGCACGCGAAGTGGCAAAGCGGTTTCCCGGCAAGTTTGTCACCACGCTGGCATACTGGTCCACGCGCAAGCCGCCTGTCAAGGAACGTCCTGAACCCAACCACCTGATTATCTTCTGCGCGATTGTAGAGTGTCAGGCGCGTCCCTGGTCGCACCCTGTTAACGTGCAGCGCAACGTGATTGCGGATTTGGAGCGGTGGATTGCCATACATCCGCTGGGCGCGCAGGGCATCATCACCTTCGAGTATCCCACCACCTACTACTACGTGGGCTATCCTTACCCCGCCCTTTACGCCTTCGCCGAGAATCTGAAGTACTACCGGCAGCTGGGCATTCGCGGGGTGTACATCTGTGGATTGACCGATGGACATCTGGTGCATCTCTATTCGTACGTGATGCCCCGCCTGATGTGGAACCCCGACGCCAGCCTGCGCAGGCTGATAGACGAGTTCTGCAAAGCGTGGTACGGCAAGGCATGGCAGCCGATGCGCGACTACGTGCACCGCCTGCACCAGAGCGCGTTTGAGTCCAGAAGCGAAGGGGTCATGGACTGCCACGCCGGACCGGGGCAACAGTTCTTCCGCGAGCTGTTCACGCGCGAGTGGCTGGACAAGCAGATTTACCCGCTTCTCGCGAAGGCGGAATCGCTGGCAGAGAGTGAGCTTATCAAACGACGCATCTGGCGGGAGAAATGGGGGGTGCTGTTCACCGACCTTTTTGTGAACGTTCAGCGCGGAAGAGACCTGGTGCCCGACGAGAGTGTGCGAGGATACGCATGGCGGATGCCCACCGCGCAGGATTACCGGCGCATGGCAGAGATGCTGCAGATTACCCGGGTCACCGGGCGAAGCTGGACGGTCGCGCCGGGCGTTACCCTGTCGGGCATCATCGGGTTCGAGCCGAGCCGTACACCGTGGTGGGAGTGCCCGCGCGTGCGCCGGCTGATGGAAGACCCCGACGGAGCCTACCGGGAAGACAGCGCCGCGATGAGCGAGGAGCAGATAGCGCGCTATCTCGTTCGGCTGGAAAGCCCTTATCTGATTGCGGACATCACTCCCGCACCCGGAGGACGGATTTGGCGGCTCTACCACAAACCGTCGAGGCAAGATCTCTTCTGGCGAGGGGCAATTGACTGGCTGGCGCTGCAAAAAGGTACCGACCCGCGCCGATATGTGAACTTCGGGGGCTATGAGGAGTACGCAGGAGAACCGTTTGGCTCGCCCGGCTGGTCAGAGCAGTATCAGTTCAACGTCTCGCCTGACCGACGTAGCGTCACCGTGACGCGCGACCTGTCCAACGGTTTGCAGCTCACGCGCACCATTACCCTTGCTGCGGACGAGGCTGCGATAGAGATCGAGTCGCGCCTGACCAACCGCAGCGACCAACCCGTTGCGAACGTGGTGTTGCGCACGCATCCGCAGTTCCGCGTATCGTCTGAGGACTCGTCTGCTCGCCTTGTGGTGCGTAAAGCGGATGGCAGCTGGCACGAGATGCCGTTGCGCTCCGAGACCTACCTGCGCGGGGCAGACCTGCCTGCGGGCGCGTGGGGCATTGCAGTGGGACAGAAAGGAATCACCATCGTGAACGAATTCGACCCCTCGCAGGTGCGGCAGTGCTACCTGTATACCTGGCGGGAGTTCACGAACCTGGAGCTGTTCTCACCGGTGAAGACGCTTGCGCCGGGGGAGAGTCTGGTCTTGAGGCACCGGTACGTGGTGCGTCGTTAACAGGATAGTGCCTTCTCAAAGGGGAATATAAACCTGAGAACAACCATCTCGTTAGAACGGGAGAAGGGTGATGCCTGACCAACTGATAGCCGGAAACTGGAAGATGCATGGTACCGTAGCGTGGTCGCTGGCGCTGGTCGAAGAGCTGAAACACCGCAATCTGGACGCGCTGAACGCCGAGGTGTGCATCTGTCCGCCTTTTACCGCGCTGTATGCGGTGCATCAGGCGCTGCGCGGCACAGACATCAAGCTGGGCGCGCAGGATGTGTTCTGGAAGGATCAGGGCGCATACACCAGCCAGATTGCCCCGCCGATGTTGACCGAGCTGGGCGTGAGTTACGTGATTATTGGACACTCGGAGACGCGCGGGCGGTTCGGTGTGCCTGAGCCGGACTTCACCGACGAAATCCTGCGGCACTTCGGTGAGAACGATGCCACCGTCAACCTGAAGGTGAAAGCGGCGTTGCTGCACGGGTTGACGCCCATCGTGTGCGTCGGGGAGACCCTCGCCGAGCGGCAGGATGGACAGACCGATGCCGTCATCACCGCGCAGGTGAAGCGGGATATTGAGGGGCTGGACCCCGCGGAGGTTGGCTGTCTGGTATTCGCCTACGAGCCGGTCTGGGCGATTGGCACTGGCGAGGTGTGCGACGCCCCAGAGGCGAACCGCGTCTGTGCACTGATTCGGCGTATCGCCACCGAGCTGTGTGGTGAGGAGAACGCCAGCGGGCTTCGTGTGCTGTATGGCGGCTCTGTGAAACCGGACAATGCGCATGACCTGCTCGCACAGCCCCATATCGATGGGGCGCTGGTAGGCGGTGCAAGTCTGTCGGCGGCGTCTTTTGCGGAGATTGTGTCGCACGCGCATAAGATTGCAAACCATCGCAACAACGGCGCATAGACCTGAGGAGGCACGAAAAAATATCCTTTGCTCTCGCAGGCTAATGAAGTTTTAGAAATTGATGCAGACATCGTATACTGCACGGAGAAAACCTGTGGAGGGGAGAAACCATGCCGAAAAAATCCCAACTGAACTTGTCCGCCCAGCAACGACAGCAGTTGGAGCGGGTGCGAGACAGCCATCCTCAACCCTACGTGCGGGAGCGGGCAGCCGCCATCCTGAAGATAGCCGACGGGCAGTCAGCTCGGCAAGTGGCTAAGCAGGGGCTGCTGCGCGCACGGGACAAGGACACGGTATGCCGGTGGGTGCGTCGGTATCAGACAGAGGGGTTGGAAGGATTAAAGGTGCGACCGGGACGCGGGCGCAAGCCCGCTTTTTCCCCCTCAGCACGCCACACCCGAAGCCGCTGCCGGGCAACTGCAGGAGATAGTGCGTCGTTCGCCCCGGCTGTATGGTCTTGACCGGAGCCGATGGTGGTTAGCGGGTGTGCACCAGCAGGTGGAGTGGCTGCGCGGTTACTCGTTAGGTGGGATTTACCAGATATGCCGTCGGCTGGGCATTCGTTACAAGCGGGGTCGTGTGTATGTGCATTCTCCCGACCCTCAATACGACCAGAAGATGGCGGCAGTAGCGGCGATAAGGGCATTAGTGGCGGCGCAGCCGGGTCGTTTTGTGCTGTTGTATGAAGATGAGTGCACCTACTATCGTCGCCCGATGGTAGCTCAGGGGTATGGTGTGGTGGGCAGTGATTTGCCCCATGCCCGTCAAGGTTTGCGCCCGAACTGGCGCAGGCGGGTTGCTGCCAGTTTAGATTTTTCTTCTGGGCGTTTACTCAGTTGGCAATGCAGTCGGTTTGACCGTGCGACCTTGATTCGTTATTATCGGTGGATAGAGGCGTGCTATCCTGATGCGGAACGGATTTACGTGGTTCAGGACAACTGGCCGGTTCACTTTCACGAGGAGGTGTTGGCTGCTCTGACAAACAGCAAGGTGGTTGTGGTGGCATTACCGACCTATGCTCCGTGGACTAATCCTGTAGAGAAGGTGTGGCGCAAACTGTATCAGGAGGTGTTGCACCTGCACGATTTTAGAGACGATTGGGAGGGGTTGCAGGAGGCAGTGCAGCGGTGGTTAGACAGGTTCGGCGCAGGTTCCGCCGAACTGTTACGCTACGTTGGTTTATGTCCGGATTAATTTGTAAAAATTCATTAGCCTGCGCAATATCGCGAAACTTCGCCCGGAACCGCCTGGGATTGGAGACCTCAGCGGTAGCGGGTAGCGCCAGCGACCTGAAGGTTCCCAAAGCGGATGCAACAGCGCACGAGATGCCCGGCCCGTGGCGCTCGGCTAATACCTTCAGCAATCAGCCACTACACACCAGCCCGAACTCGCCAGACCGGGCATCTCCCTGCCTCAATCATCCCCTATCGCGCCAAAGTCAAACCGCGTCACTTCATTACCGTCCAACTCCGAGAGACGGACCCCAAGTTAGCGTTTCTGGGCAAGTATCGCACGCAACTGTTGCAGTTCTGCCTCCAGCCGATGGATGCGCGCCTCTTGCTCCTGCAAGGCGTTCACCAGCAACGGAATGAGCGCCTGATAGTTCACCGAGAGGGTCTTCTCATCGCCACCTTCCTCCACCAGCTCAGGGAACACTCCCTGCAACTCCTGCGCGATAAAGCCGTACTGCCGCTCCTGGCTCAAGCGCTCATCCCGCCAGTAGTACGACACAGGACGCAGTTGCAACAGCCGCTGGAGTTCGTTGCTGGTGTCCAGGGGCTGAATCTCCCGCTTGAGGCGCTCATCGGAGCGGGCGACGAGAGCAGTGTATCTGATGCTGGCGCAGACGATGTCCCAAGTCTCCAGTCCGCCAGCCCAGGTAGCAGGCCAGTCGGAATGGTAGTTGTTGTTGGGATCCGTGATGCGGGCGCCTGCCTTGCCGCCCGAGCGGAAGTAGCCGCCAACACCATTAGGGCTGGAGCTATGACCGAACACGCCGTAGTTGGTGCCGCTGGTGGCGGAAGCCAAGCCGTACACGCCACGACCGAACGGGCTGGCGCTTTGCCCAAACACGCCCCAGCCGGAGCCGCTGGTGGCGGTTGCCCAGCCGACCACGCCACTACCGAACGGGCTCTCGCTCTGACCAAACACGCCGTAGGCGTCGCCGCTGGGGGCGGTGTTCACGATGGAAAACACCGCACCCCAACCCACATTCGCGCTCCCGGAAAACGGAAGCGTCAAGCCGCCTGCATCATCCGGCGCAGGCGCCCACGCGCTACCATCCCACTTCAAGACCTGACCGCTGGAAGGCGCTGTAGAAGATACCGGGCGCGTCTGCAAACCCACCACCGTCGGGTTCGGATACGTCCTACTCAGGTCACCACCCGCACTACCACCCGGAGTGACCCCAGATATAGCCACATTGCTCGCTGAGGTAATCCGACCCTGCGCGTTCACCGTAATGCGCGCCACCTCCGTCGCGGAACCGTAGGTGCCAGACGACACCCCTGTGCCCGACAACTTGGCATCCGTCACCGCACCATCCGCCAGCATGCTGGTGACCACCCCACCCGACGCGATGGAGAAGGTGGTCCCGACCAATTGCAAACCCCCTCCCGCTAAATAAGTGGTGTCGTTGTCCACTCCGTCTGCAAAACCTGCAGGCATCCCGCTGATGCCACTCCACGGCGCAGTCAACGCATACACTGCATACGGCGTCGGCGTCACCCGCACACGAGGCGACAGCGTGGTATAACCCCCACTGCCCGCTGGGCGAACCGCAATTTGCAGATAACGCGCCGAACCATTCCACACCGCGCCGAAGTCCAGTTCCACGCTGAACACCCCCCACGCCACATTCACATTGCTGAGGGTCAGGGTGGAACCGACCTGTGAGCCACCAGAGGCGGCTGTCCACAGGCTGAACTGAAGGTCGTAGTTGCCGTTGGCAGGAATACCTGCCTGTTTAAGCATACCCTGATAGGTGAAGGGCTGGGCGTGGGCGGTGATGGTAGCTAGTAGCCCCAGCGCCAGCAAGCCCCAGTTTGTGAGAGTGCGTAGCATGATGGGTTTTACTCCTTTCTCAGAGGGTTTTGTATACAGGCACTTTGTGCACGATGGCCGTAGTAGAGGGTAGATGCTGGCTGGTGCAGGATGGTGTCTGTTGGGGAAACTTTAGCATAGATAATCAATAAAGTCAAGGTTTTTTGGAGGATGCTCAAAAAATTGTTGTCGTCTATCCAGAGGGCGGGCTATGGCAGTATCACCCACAGTACCCCTCTTCAGGGTGCGCAGGCTGAAGCCTGCGGCTACACTTGGGGTATTTTTGGAACACCCTCCATAGACCTTGCGAACGGGGGCAATTTGCGGTATAATCCTGATGTGCAGGAACGCCTGCCCCCGTAGCTCAGCCGGATAGAGCAACTGCCTTCTAAGCAGTGGGTCGGAGGTTCGAGTCCTCTCGGGGGCGCCAACCTACTGCCTTTTCGGTGGCGGCTGTAGCTCAGCTGGTCCAGAGCGCCTGACTGTGGCTCAGGAGGTCGTGGGTTCGAATCCCATCAGCCGCCCCATTTTGCTATATGTGCTGCTTTTTACC